>NZ_JAUJED010000022.1:0-65586 GCF_030442075.1 Vibrio sp. TMPB1044
TTGGAACTTGCGCTTGCAGAGTCGGTTTAGGTTCAATTGGAACGGCTAAAGACGGGATCTTGTATGTCGCGGCGCCTGTTTCATGAAATAGATGATTTTGAGAGTTAAAGATTTTAATGTTGTCCGCTGTTGTTGCAGCTTCATTGTTCATGTGAGCAAGCTTGATTTGTAATGCGCCCATATCTAGCATAGAAAGATGGTTTGGATTAACTAAAGCTTTTGTTACGCTTTGATTGTCGATTTTCGGGCTATATGTTCCGGCCATAGCAGCTGGAGCCGCCGCAATGATTGCAAGTGTGATAAGTGTTTTTTTCATGATTTGATCTCAGGGTTAATTTGTCAGCATTTGGCCTGACAAGTTCACAAAGAGATTAGAGTTATTGCTCTATTATTTCAAAGATGTTAATTAAAAACACTGTTTTCAATTATGATTATAAATCGTCTAACAGTATGTTGCTTTTGGAAAAGCTAAATTCAATATTACTTTGAAATGGATAGTCAAATTCCTTCTAAAGTTCCATTTCGTCATTAGGTTGAATGTAAGCGTCCACAAATGGAAAGCAAACGTGTAGCCTTTTTACTTTTAGTTACGATAGATATTTAATCGCTCAAATATTGAACTTGGCTTTTGAATGTGGCAATATTCCTATATTGGAGAACCTCGCCTTATCGGCGGGGTTTTTTCGTTTCTACTGTTTATAATTGACAAAGCACCCGTTTTCATGTGAAAGCCGGGTGCTTTTTTGTGAGCGCAATATGCAAGAGAAAATCAGTTCTTTCGTTTCATACGTGAGTGCTCTGACCTATGCAGGCTTTGGTGCATTCACTTTGCAAGATTGGGTCAGCGTAATAGGTTTGGTTTTTGTGATAGTGACTTATTTTACTAACCGGTATTACAAAAAAAAGATCGTAGAGATAATCAAAGCGAATCCAGAAAAAGCGGTGAAAGTTTATGCGAAGCGCGATTTCTAAGGGTGTGTGTTCAGTCGCTGTCGTGCTCGCGCTTGCTTTTAATTTAATTTCGAATTTGCAAACTAGCCAACAAGGCTTAAGGCATATTGCCAATTTCGAAGGGTGTCGAACTCAAGCTTACCGATGCAGTGCTAAAGTCTGGACTCATGGCCTCGGCCATACTCAAGGTGTCAAGCAAGGCGATACTGTGACCCAAGAGCAAATCGCCCGTAATTTCATCGCTGATGTGAAAATTGCCGAAAATTCTGTAAACAAGTATCTAACGGGCGACGTGACACAAGCCCAATTTGATGTGCTAGTGAGCTTTGTGTTCAACCTTGGCGTTGGTAACTTTAAACGTTCCACCATGCTTAAGTTATTTAACCAAAACCAACCCTTAAAAGCATGCCTCGAATTTTCACGTTGGGTCTATGTTAACGGCAAAAACTGTAGGGACCCTGATAGCCAATGTTCAGGGATCGTGAAACGTCGCGAATTAGAGCAACAAGCTTGCCTTAACGGCTGGTAATAAGGGGCTTTATGGACTTCTCTATCAAAAATGCTTTGTTGATAGGTTTGGTTATTTTGCTGCTTGGTAGCTTCGCTTTCTCTGCGTATCTACTTGATTTAACCAAGGTGCAAGCAAAGCGCTACGGTGAGCTTCAGGGACAGTTTCAAGACTCACTTAACAAAAATAAATCATTGTCTATCACCGTTAAAACCTTAAGCGATGAAGTTCGGCAAGCGCAACGGGCCGCTGATGTTTTATTGCTAGCTAAGGCCGAGCGGAATACTGAAACGATTCGCACAGTGACCCAAATAAAAGAGGTACTGGTTCATGAAGAATGTGCAGATGTGCCTATTCCTGATTTTTCTGAGTGGTTGTACTACCACTGAGGTCATCACTGAATACCAAGACCGCTTAGTTCTTCCTCCTGCGGTTTATCTGACTTCTTGCACACAACCTTTTACTGCTCCGCCTAAAACCTACGGTGAAGCGGTAGAGCGCGACCCTATGTGGCTAGAAGCCTGGCGCAATTGCGCTGATCAAATCGAGCATTTACGTGGCTTTTATGGCTACGAGAGTGCGATAACAAATATGGGCGAATAACACTGACTACTTGGGTGGTCGTCATCCGTTGTTGTCCGTAAATTTATTCCTTACGAGGGCGTGACACACGGAGATACAAGACTCGTTCAGAGGGCTTTCAATGAATAATGAAAAACGACTTTGGAATTTGACCGAGTTGGAAGCGTTCGATTATCACCGCTCTACGATCCGAAAAAAGCTTAAGTCTGCTGGGATTGAGCCAATCGCCTACAAAGGCAATACCCCCCTTTACGATGTGGTTCAAGTTGCCCCGTATTTATGTAAAGCAATGATTAAAGAAAGTGATGCTCCGGATTTGATGGGTTTTAAAACGGCCGCAGAGCTTAGGGCTTATATCCAGTCGGAACGTGAAAAATTGGCGCTTTTGAATGATACCGGTGAATGTGTGGATAAAGCTGACTATGAGCTTGAAATCGGCACTTGCCTTGCCAGTGTGAAGAGTTTTAAAGAGAAAGTGATCACTCGCGTTGAGTCTGCGATAACCAGTGTCACCCCACAAGATCTTGAATATTTGGACAAATTATTGAATTTCGATTTGAAGGCAATTGCCGATGAGCTTGAAAACGTTTGATCCCCGTTTAGGTGTTCAGTTTGCGGATGCCGCAGAAATAAGAAGAAAGTTGGCTTATTTGTGTCGACCTGTCAATAAAAGTCCTGTTCTTGCCGCTGATGAGGGTTTGTGGATTTCCGATGGGACGGATGTGACGAAGTTCTTATCGAGTCAAGTTCCTTACATTCGAGAGCCGATGGAGTGTTTATCGCGCCGTATTTATGAAGCGGTGATTTTAATGGGACCAGCACGGTCAGGTAAAACTAAAGGGTTGGTTGAAGGGTGGATTAATTACACAGTAACGCAAGCCCCTGGCGATATGTTGTTGATCTATTCAACAAAAAAGAAAGCAGAGAGTATGTCTAAAAAGGATCTTGCTCGTTGTTTTGCTGCGACGGAAGAGATTAAAAAGCTACGAACAGGGCGGAAATCCGACGATACGCTAACGTTTAAGCACTTTCTTAATGGGATGAATTTGAGTTTGGACTCTGCGACCGAAAGCAGTTTATCTGCCGAAACGTTTCGTTATGCCGGTTGTTCGGATTACGATCGGGCCGATGATGGCGTAGGGCAAGAAGGGAGCAAATTTCAGCTGATGCTTAAGCGGATTCAGAATGCGAAGTCTTCTGGGATGGCGATGGCAGAAAGTTCACCAGGGCGTATCGTTCGCCAACCTAAGTCACCGGCAGAGCTCGGCCCTCATGAAGCCCAGCCGTGTGGGGGAATTGCTCAGCTCTACAATCAAGGTGATCGTCGGCGTTTCTATTGGCAGTGTGATGATTGTGGTTTTTGGTTCCTTCCTGATTTTGAAACTTTGAATTGGGAAGACAAGTATTCAGATCCTCAAGATGTGGCCAAGTCTACCTATTGTCAATGTCCACGTTGTTTGCACCGTATTGATGAGCACCAAAAACAAGAAAAAAGTTTAGCGGCCCGTTGGTTTCGTGAAGGGGCGGTTGACTCGTTTGGTGAAGAGGTCACGGATGAAGACAAAATACGCCAGTCTAAATGGGCGTCGTTTGGGTTTGAAGGTGTCGTAGCTGCCTACCAGAGTTGGGAGAACTTAGTTTATCGTTATCTCACGGCTCAAACCCTGTATGAAGATAGCGGTGATGAAGATTCTTTGATGTCTTTTTATAACATTGATGTTGGCCGTCCTTATATCTTACAAATCGAAGGAAAAGATATTGGTGCTCATGAGCTGATGGAAAAAGCCAAAGGCAATCCTTATTTGCGTGGTGTGGTGCCTGTTGGTGGTCGCTTCTTGATCATGAGTATTGATGTTCAAGGTGGTAAATCCAATGCACGGTTTGTGGTTCAAGCTCAAGTGTTTGGCGAAGGTCTGCAGCGTTGGGTGATCGACCGCTTTGAAATTCTAACGACACCACATCGAAATGGTGATCGTATTAACCCTGCCATTTACGCTGAAGATTGGGACCTACTCATCGATCAGGTGATCAAGAAAACATACCCCGTTGCTGATGGCAGTGGACGAGTCATGAAATCGATATTAACACTGTGTGATTCTGGTGGTTCGGCTTCTGAAAAAGACGGTAAGAAAACCTCAGTGACCGATTTTGCTTACCAGTTTTATAACCGCCTTAAAGCGAAAGGGTTGGCCCACTTGTTTCGACTTGTGAAAGGGGCCAGCAACAAAGACATGGATTCACTGATTAAAGAATCTTACCCAGATAAGCGCAGCAAACTGGCGCATGGTGAGATCCCTTTATTACTGCTGCACACCAATCGACTAAAAAACCGTGTGGTGGCCAGCTATTCCCGTGAAGAATTTGGCTCTCGGTATTTCCATTTGCCCGCATGGGCGGAAAGAGAGTGGTTTGATGAACTGACGGCGGAATTCATCGATGAAAAAGGCCAATGGATTTGCCCTGATAAGACGCGTAACGAAAGTTTTGATTTATGCGCATATGCCGAAGCGGGGATGCACTTTCTTGGTGGTGATGACATCCATTGGGAAAGCGCACCACCTTGGGCGTCTGAATGGCAGATTAACCCGAATGTGATTGATGCTGACTTACAGCCTGTTTTCGAGCGCAAACTTAAGAAACGTTATAACCACTCAAGAGGTATTTTCGGATGAGTTTAGTAATACCGACCAATCAAGAACGTTTGCAGTGGTACCTTGAAGCCGAACAGAAAATCTTACAGCAACAGTCGGTTAAGACGGCAGAAGATGAAGAGTTGACCTTGGCGAGTTTAGCGACGGTGCGTAAAGAGATAGAGCGTTTGCAGCGCATTATTGCTTTGCAAGTTCAAGGGGGACGACGCTCTATGATACGGAGAAATTATCTTGAGTAGCCAAAACTTGCTCGACAAGCTTGTGGCCATCTTCAGTCCAAGGAAAGGGTTGGAACGTGCCTACGACAGACGGCTTTTGAATAAATACAACGCAGCACTTCCCCGAAATCCGCACACCAAAAAGACAAATAAACAATCGAAAGGTGATTCAAATTCGTTGAACAAAGGCGCGAAAGCGGTGTATCAACGTGCAAGGCACATGGATGAAAATAACCCGTTTGTTACAGCTATTTTGGATGAGCTTTGCGCCAATGTGATTGGTCCGAATGGCATCATGGTGGAGCCTCAGCCTCTAAACCATAAAGGTGAGGTTCATATTGAATGTGCTCAGGCGATCATGATCTGGTGGGAGAACTTTTCTTTAAATCAAAACATCGATGCTGAACATTCTCGCGCGGAAACTGAGTGGCTTGCGGGTCGAACATGGTTTCGTGATGGCGAGGTGTTTTGTCGAATGTTCATGGGTAAGCACAGTGATTTGAATTACCCAACAGATACGCCCTTTGCGGTGCAGCCCTTTGAGCCTGATTTTATTCCTTCGCATATAACGGAAGCTGAAGGAGGGCTGTTTGAAGGTATCAAGCGAAACAAGCTCGGGCAGGCTATTAGCTATCTGATTCAGAGAGACTCAAGAGGGTTTGAGTTCGTTGATGTCGATGCGCAGTTTGTCTGCCATTTAAAGTTTACTCGGCGCTTTCATCAAAACCGTGGCATTTCCCTTTTGCATTCCATTTTGGATTTGGTCGATGACATCGAAGATTACGACCAATCTGAACGTATTAGTGCCCAGATAGCGAGTCGTTTTGCTTATTTCATAAAACGAGATCCGACATTGAATTCAAACACATCGGACGCGTTCGATCGCGGTGGTGATTTGTTTTTAGGTATGGGGAATTCGTTTGAACTGGCACCTGGTGAAGATGCAGGAGTGGTGGAGAACAACCGAAAAGAAACCATGAGCAGTCCTTTCCGAAATGCCCAGCTTCGATTAGCCAGTGGGGGCGCAGGAGTGAACAACTCAAGCGTAACCAGAGACTACAGCAACGGCAGTTATTCCGCTCAGCGCCAAGAGTTAATCGATTCGTTTAGTCGTTATCGAGTGCTGCAGCGAAAGTTCGTTTTAGGTTGGACTCGCCCACAGTATCGACATGCTTTGCAGATGGCGATGTTAGCCGGTGAAGTAAACATACCCGCTGGGGTTAAGCGAGACTCTATTTTAAATGCGATCTATCAGGCGCCAGTGATGCCATGGATTGACCCTAGCAAAGAAATGGTAGGCGTCGAAAAAGGAACCCGTTTAGGTTTGCATTCCTTAAGTCATGCACAACGTGAACGTAATATTAACCCGTTGTCGACTCGTCGCGAAATTCAATCTGAACGTCAACAAATGAACGATATGCACATCGTGAGTACGTCGGACCCTGCTCATGCGGTGAAGCTCAACAATCAAAAAGAAGAGGCAAACCATGCCAAAACCAAAGAATAGCTGGTACACGCTTAAGAACGAAGCCGATGTGATTAAGATTTGGGTGCATGGAGATATCAGTGCTTGGGATATTGATGCAATGGAAATCATTGCGGCGTTGCAAGTGGCCAACAATAAAGAGGTTGAATTGCGAATGCTCAGTGGTGGGGGCAGCGTTTACCAAGGTCTTGCAATGTATAACGCCCTGAAGGCGCATAAAGGAAAGGTGATGGGCATTGTCGATGGCATGGCCGCGAGCATTGCGACTTATGTCCTGCTTGCCTGTGACTCTATCCGTATGCCTGAAAATGCCATGTTGATGATCCATAACCCTACTATCGGAGCGTGGGGCGGTGAGAAGGAAATCAACTCAGCGTTCCAACAGTTGCAAGCGGCGACCAAGACCATTTCTGAAGCGTACGCTGAAAAGTCGGGTCAACCTCTTGAAGAGGTACTGACTGCCATGGAGAAAGAAACGTGGTTCACGGCGCAAGCCGCTAAAGAGTGGGGGCTTGTTGATGAGGTAGTTGAAGCGGTCGACCTCAGTAACGCATTACAAAACCTCGATGAATCTGATTTTAAGAATTTCAAACAAGCGCCAAGCGAGCTGATGAATTCGCTAACGCAACAGGCGACTGAACCGACATCTTTGGCAGCGTCTGCTCAGCCAAATGAACCTCAAATAAACAAATCCAAGCAGGTAAGCGACATGCCGACACCAAATGAAGAATTACAAAACGCTGTAAAAGCAGAGAACCAACGCCAAGCAGATATTCGTGCGTTGTGTGCTCAACATAAAGTCAGCGAGGCACTCACCAATGAAATGCTGGCTGACTTATCGTGCTCAGTGGGACAGGCATCCACTAAGATTTTAGAAAGTATTGGCAGCCAATCAGCGGCAGGTCAACAAGAGCCTGAAGCGAATTTGACGGCTACGCACATGAGACTTGGCAACGGTAACCATGTAAAAGACGAACTGCAAAATGCGTTGAATGCACGTTGTGGTGTTGAGGATTTAGAAAAAGACAACGCGTTCGGTCATGAGTCATTATTGAATATGGCGCGCGCTTGCCTCGATGTGAATGCCCGAAGCGCCATCACCAAGAATGAATTGGTGAACCGAGCGTTTAACTCCGGTGATTTTGGCGACATCATTACTGAAGGTATCCGAACCGTGATGCGCGATGAAGCGCAAGCAAGAGCCCCGATGTGGCGTGAACTGGCTAACGTGGAGAACCTGACGGATTTTCGTGAAACTGAGCTAGTGATGGTTAATGACGCGCCGGACTTGATGAAAATATCGGAAGATGGCGAGTACAAAGCGGCGGTCTTAAAAGGCAGCGGTGAGCGCATTCAGCTTGCGACCTTTGGGCGTGAAATTCAGTTCACTCGTCATGCCATCATTAATGACGAAATTGGTTTAGTGGCGAAGGTGCCTCGTAAATTTATGCAGTCCGGTTATCGTTTGTCAGACAAGCTGATGTTTAACTCTATCCTCGCAGGCAAGATGGCCGATGGTGGAAATGTCTTTAAAGCGGGCAAAGACAAAGGCTGGGGTAACTTCATCAATGACATTCCAGCAGGCGATTACGCGGCGATGATTATGGCTCTGCATAAGGTCTTTGCGACGGCAACCACCATCCCACTAGATGGTGAAGCGGGTCAAGGCGATGCGTTAGATCTTCGTGGTGAGCTCCTGATTGCGAGTCCAGATCATGCTTCAATGTTTGAAGCGGTTTTGAACACCGCGAGCAAACCGGATGCCTTTAACCCAGCCTATAAAAAATTCGGCAAAGTGATTGAAACTGCGCGTTTAAGCGAGGTGAATGGCGCACTGGCGCTGACAGGTAAAGATTTTGATACCGTAGTGATGGGCTTCTTAGATGGCCAGCAAGACCCATGGTTAGAAACGGGCGACGGTTGGAGCAGCGATGGTGCCAAGTTCCGTATTACTTACGACTTAATGTCGAAGGTATTAGACCGCCGTGGTATTGCCCAAGCGATCTTTAAGTAAAGCTTGGAAGAACAGTTTAATTTGATTGATAGGGTGAGCATGGCTTGCCCTTTTTTAATGGTGACAATATGCGTTTAAGCGATGGGAATAAGATTGTGGCGACCGTGCCAACGGGTGGCTTTAAGAAAGATGTACCTTGTCTACTTGGGGCTTTATTAGTGGTGCCTAACTTTACGGCGAAAGCCGGCGAGACGGTGGTGTGTTACACACAAGGTCATTTTGATGGCCCGATTAAAGCCGGTGACAGCGTGAGCTTTGAATCTGAAGCGGCTTACTTCAAAAACGGTGAGTTTACCAAGACAAAGCCCACGGCAGTGGGGGATGTGTCTCAACCGGTCGGGGTGTTCATTGATGGTGGGGTGCTTCTGACTGGTGGTGTACTCACTGAGTTTGTGACTTTAACGAGTCGTGATGAGTGAGTTTGAATCGGCTCGGCGTCTTATTCGTCAATCTATCCAACGCTGTTTTGGTCGTCCTCTTTTTGTGATGACACCACAAGGGAAGCAGATTGAAGTGATCGGATACATCCGAAGTCACGAGAAGGGCGTGAATCAAGTGCATTTACTGGCTACGGATTCTGAGCTCCCTGAAAGCTGTACTTTGCTTTATCGCGATAAACGGTACCGGTTAGTGTTTGATACAGCGGCTAAAAGCCCCAACGGCACGAGTCAGATTATGAGGGAATATGTCCTGGTATTAGATACCCAAGGTGCGCAGCATGAGTGGTCTGAATTTTAGTCGTTCCCAATTGCTTTTAGATACGGAGTTTATTCGTCGTTATGAAGCGTTTGAAGAAGAAATTCCGAAAGCAGTACTTCGAGCGGCTTCGCTCACCTCTCGATGGTTACGAGGAGTATCGATGGCAGAGCTTGGCTATGAGCTCAGTATTGATAACAAAGCGCTGCGTTCGCGATTTCGAGTGTACAAAAACGGTCGTGTGTCGAAGCTGTGGATTGGTGTGCGTGACATTGGTGTTCACCGATTGGGTAAGCCCGTTCAAAACCGCTTAGGTGTCCGAGTGGGTGAGCATTTTTTTGCTGGCGCGTTTATTTCTCCGATGGATAGCGATGAACTCTTGGTATGGCGAAGGCGCGGTAAGTCGAGATCTCCCATAGAAAGAGTCGAAATCGATATTGCGGATGATGTTGATTCGATTGTTGAGAACTACTTACCCGATATTAATCGTAAATTTGAGGCGTTTTTTCATCGTGAATTCAAACACGTTCTTTCGCTCGCCGCGTGAGTGGGTCTTATTGGTGCTCAATCACTTAGAGCAGCGGCTTACGCTTAAGGTCGATACTGTTTATCGACGCCAAGCGGTTGAGTTGGCCAACACCACCATCAGTTATCACATTGGCGAGGCCGAGCCGGTTAATGAATATGCCAACGACGGGCGTCACCTTCATGACATTGAATTAAGGTTCTTGGTTGAAGTACCTATATCCATGGATGGGTTTGATTTGGAAGCGTTGGACGCTTCAACGCGTGTAGAGCGAGAATTGCTGCATCAACAATTTGGTGCGTCGAGCGATTTAGACGGTGCGGTAGTGGTGTCTAATCTTCCTAGCAAGTTTGATCCAAAAAATGGTGTGTTTGCACGAACCGTGACGATGAAACAGCGTATTCGATTAGGCCCAGTGGAAGAGAGCTGGCATTACATTGATGGGGGCTCCCACCATGCTAACCAAGCTGATGAAACATGTGAGCGCATTAGAGAAGAAGGTTCTTGAATTACATGAAGAGTTAGAAGAGAACAATCGCGCTTCGGCTAATCTACTGCGCCTAGGTGTTGTTGTGAAAGCAGAGGCAAACACCGTCGATATTCAGACAGGGGATAATCTTGTAAAGAGGATCCCTTTTTTTGTGCTTGCGGCAGGAAGAGTCAGCCATTATCGGCGCCCTTCAGTTAACGAGCAATGTTTGCTGATGAATTTGGGAAGCGGTGACAGCTTAAACAATGCCGTGGCGTTAATGGGATTACCTTCTACTCACTTTCAAAGCCCAACACTCAAAGAGAACGAGGTGATGACCGATTACGGTAACGGCATGTCAGAGCTTTATAACCTCGATGACGGCTCTATTATTTGCCGGTATCCAGGGGGCATGAAGATCTACGGTGATACTTGGCAAAATGGGGATTATCAAGCAACGGGAGAGGTCACCGATCATACTCGTTCGATGCAAGCTGACCGAGAGATTTATAACGAACACGAGCATCCAGGCATACTTCCTGGTCCTGCGAAAACCAAGCCAACGGAGCAACAGCAATGATTGGTATTGACCCAAAAACAGGAAAAACCGTAACCGGAGCCAGTGCCTTGAACTGTCGTTTTGCAAAGGTACTAACGACAGAAGTCAGTTCACGAGTAAAACGTCGAGGCGTTGGAAATCGAGCGGTCTCGCGTTTGGGAAAGCAGCAGACACCCACCGAATCCATGATAGTTCAAAATCTAACGTTAGAGGCTTTGTCCAACCCATTGAATGGGTTAACGGATTATCAAGGCATTCAGTGCCAAGCCATCCCACACTTGAATGGATTTAGAGTGAAAGTCTCGGGAACATGGCGCGGTGAACCTCTGCAATTGAGTGGTGCATTATGAGTAATAAACCTCAAGCTTTCAGTGAGCCTAACTTTGAATCTCTGTTGAATGAATACATCAATTTTGCGGTGGAATATTGCGCTCAGCGAGATGAAGATAAAGCGAAACAATTACGCGAGGCTTTTAATAATCAAGGTGAGCTGCTCGCTCAGGTGACACAAGCGTTTGTCTTAAAACGAACCGCTGAAATACGAGAGCAGAATCATCAAGCTTTGCAGATGTTTCGTAAGTACGTGACCGATACCGAAATGGTGGATCTGTTGGCGTTGCAATACAGTTTAAAGCGTCAGGTCATAGAAGCCGGTGATGAGACTGTTTTTCCCGCAAAGCCTGCGGTAATGGAGTCTAATGAAAGTTTGCTTCAGCGTTTTGATTTGGCGCCTTTCCAGTTTCATACCACTGGCACTCGGCTTGGTTATCGTTTTCATGCCATGACTTTAGAAGAGCGGCCAATCATTACGGTGAACTCTGAAAAAGATGCTCTGGTGATGCGTTATGAGTTTCCTGAAACATCCTTACCTAACCCTATCAAAGATGCGCAAGCCAGGATGCTTGAACCTAATTCAGGCAAAGTTTGTGTGGCGTTATTAAGCCGCACATCACTCAATGGTGTTCCAAGTTCGGCCTTGCTTGAAAGAGCAAGACAATACTTAAACCGCGATGACATCGCGCAAGAGTCGGATGAGATCACGGTAAAAGCGGCAACGCCTAAACCTTATCAAATTGAAGTGACGCTTTTTACAGGAGCGGATCCCAACAATGAGGTCGACAAAGCGTCGGCGGTCGTTGTGGCTTGGCAGTTTGCCGAAAAAGCACAAAGGCTTGGCGGCATTATTGACCGGGAAGAAGTGGCCCATATTTTTTATGAGCTGGGTGCGAAACGGGCCAAGGTTCAAGCGCCGGCGGTTGATGTGGTGTGCGCTTGGGATGAAGCGCCACATTGTACGGAGGTGATGGTGAATGTCCGATCTGAATAAGGCGTTTCTATCGGTCCAGCCCAATAATGCTTCTCTTATTGAAGAGGCTTTGGAGTTTGCTTGGACAGAACTTATTCAATCCACTTTTTGTCCGTATCCCAACCTTAAACAACCCTTATTGACGGATAAAACCTTTGTGGCTTTGCTTGCGGGTGAGCGAGGTGTAACGGATTGGCAGCCAAAAGACACGCTAGAAAGTCAACGTAAAACGGTGGATAAGGCGTTTGATATTCATCGAAAAGCAGGAACGCGATTTGGTTTGTCTATTGCATTGGATGCGATTGATTGTGATGTGGAAGTGACACCTTGGCATCAAATGCAACCAAGACACGCGCCGTATCATATTGAATGTATCGCATGGCAACGAAATCAGCCGCTTGATAAGGCGGCGACAACCCGAGTCTTAAGTCGTATTGAGAGCACTAAGTCTGAGCGAGACACGGTTGATTTCATTATGGCCCTTGGCGCTGAATTTGGGTTTGAATTTTCAGCGGTGAAGCACAATAGCGTTATTGCGAAAGACGATCACTGCAGCGGTAACATTAAAGCCTCATCAGGCTTTGCTCCTCTGTATTGGTGCGCAGCCACACGCCTAATTATTACAACTGATTTTGAATTTGGAGCAGTAGCATGAGTTATGTCGTGCAATACACCGATGCGGGGCTCGCTGAGCTTATTAGCGCTCGCCACCAAGGGCTAAAAGGAGCAATCAAATACATTGCTGTGGGGGATCGTAGTTATACACCGACGACAGATCAGAATGCGTTGAAAAACGAACTTCAACGCGAAGTCATTTTGGACTGGGAGGAGCTCAGCCCAACACAGTTGAGAATGGGCGCCGTCTTCAAAGGCAGTCAAGAATATGAAGTTCGTGAAGTGGGGTTCTTTTTAGAATCCGGTACTTTGTTGGCGGTGTATTCCGCCCCGAGGACATTACTGACATACAAATCGGCGAATTCGAGTTGGTTACAGAGGTTCACACTGGATGTGTCTCCACTGCCGAGCAGCAGCGTGACAATCGAGGTCGGGACCGAGAATGTCAATTTACTGATGTCTGAAGAGGTGTTGACTGCTGCTATCGCAACGATCTCTTTAGGAACAACACAAATTAAAATAGCTCATCAGCATTTGTTGCTTAGTGAGCGGCTAAGAACGGAGCTGGGTTAATGGGTATTGAACAAAAGATTACAGATTTACAGCGAATTTCTGCAGAGCAGACAGCAGCTTCACAAGCGTTGTCGCAAGAAGTTGCAGGGATAATGGGGGAGATTGATCAAAAAGTTATTGAAGCCAAAGATAGCTTTGATCGTTGGCGTGGTGAAGTTCAAGCAAAAGACATCAATGGCCAAAGTGACTATAAGTCGGTGATTGATTTAACGGGGTTGAGTACCGACTATTTTTATCCAGTCTGGTGGAGAATGCCAGGTAATGAAGAGGGAGGATCACGAATCACTATTTCAAGAGGGCATTCGGAAGACCGAGATCTGGCTCCTTTCGGGCAAAGGATTTTTATTGCAGGGTTAAATCTGCAAATGGAAGGCGTGGGATGTCAATTTCATGGGGATGCAAATTACCTCACCATCAAACGACTTTCTCAAACCTTCCGAAAAACTGTCCGAGCCGTTCATTTGGGCATGAAATGTATTGCTTACCCCGTTAATAATACTAGGCCTTTATATGGAGGGGTTTCCTCCGGGAGTATTGTATACCATGGTCAACGAAGTGGGTGCTACCTAAGAGGCGGGCTGACTTATCACGTAAGAAAAAGTTTCAATAATCAGCTGTGGTATAGCCGAGAAGCTGGGGAGGTGTCAGCAGGAATATATGCGCCTGCAAATTTAGAAATTGAATGGAAAGTTAAGGCGTATCATATCGATGACCCATTTCTTGGTCCTGACTATGGAGAGCGTCGTCTAGCTTATGCGTTAGATTACGATAAACGTTATGCAAGAAAAGACTGAGGGCGACATGAGTTACTATATCAAAGAGTTGGCTTATTCTAATGGAGAGACACTTTACAATGTGCCGGCAGAACTTGGAATTTTGATTGACATGGGTTTTAGTGAAGCTCGAGCTTCTGAGATTTGCCTAGAGGCTGAACATGAGGCTCTATGGGAGCTAATTCGAGCAGAGCGTCATTCAAAGCTCACGGAGACGGATTTTACTCAAGTGGGTGATGCTCCAATTACAGAAGAAAAGAAGCTTGCGTTTGCAGCGTACCGTCAAGCGCTTCGCGATTTACCCCAAAACTTTTCCAATCCAAATGACGTCATTTGGCCAGAAAAGCCAACCCAATAAACCGCTTCTAATAAGGCGGTTTTTTTGTATCTAGACAAAGCCCTTTGCAGCAATGTGAAGGGCTTTTTTATTGGAGCGTTTCTTTGTGCAGAAATCAAAAGTAAAAACACTGGAATACCCGATCATCAAAGAGTTTCGATTGAATGGTCGTTGGGTGTCTCCAAATGAAAAAACTATCCATCTTTTGCCTCAACAAACGGCCTTCCTTATCCAAAATGGGAAATTAGGGCCAGCGATTGAAGTCAAGGTGTCGTCTAAATCCACGGAAAAAGAGGGCAAGTAATGCTCACGCCAATCCAAGATTTTGAACTCAATGGGGTAGAAGTTAACACCATTGAGCCTCAACCAAGCATGGGACCACTTGCATTGCAGGTGGTTCATTTAATTGGTACTGCGCCAAATAAGAATACGGGCTTGAGTTATAACGAGCCAACGCGTTTATGGAATTACAGTCATGCGATGTTATCGCTTGATAGCGTTGGGACCAGGCAAGGCACATTGCCTAATGTGGTTCGCTACTTACTTGAATACGTTAAGTGCATTGTGTACGTAACGATTGTAGAAGCCAATACGGACGCATCCGTGACTGAAGCAAATATCATCGGCGGGGTAAACAGTTCTACAGGAGCGATCACCGGCCTTGAAACCGTTAAGGCGTGCGCTGAAACGCCAACCATCATTGCGGCGCCAGGGTTTAACTCGAAAACCGTGGGTCAAAAGCTTGCGCTTATTGGTCGTGATGTTCGCTGTCGTCCGGTTCTTGATGGTCCGAATACGAATGATATGGAAGCTGCAGAATTTGCCGCTGAATTTGGCTCGGAAGGGACAGGACAAGATAAGCTGTCGATTATCGACCCATGGTTTTTGAAAACCTATGACGGTGTGCAATCTCTTATGCCTGCTTCTATTGCTTTGGTGGCAGCGATGGCCTCGGTTGAAGGTTGGGAGAGTCCGCAAAATCGAGGGGTACTTTGTGATGAAACTGCTCGTAATGTGTCCTACAAAATCAACGATAAAACCACTCAAGCCAATTTCCTGAATAAGCATGGTGTGGTGACGATTGCTCGCACACGAATGGGGGGAATGTCTATCATTGGCAACCGCTCTAATACCGGGTGCTTTCTCTCTCATGTCGGTTTGGAAGATTTGATGGCGCGTAAGCTGGAAGAAACCAGCCAACCGCTGATGGGTAAGCAGCTTACCGAAGAGTTCATGGATCAAGTTGTTGACCGTTTAACGAACTGGGGCCAAAACTTGGTGGCTCAGGGCGTTATCCCGGTATTCAAAGCATTCCTGCACCCAAGCAAAAACAACCTAGAGAATTATACCTCTGGGCGTTGGTACTTGTGTGTTAACTATGGTCGCTATGCTCCGAATGAGCACATGGTCTATGAAATGAGTGTAGACAACGGGCTTATCGAAGCGTGGCTAGAGGAGGTCGTCAATGGCTGATCGTATTCGCATGCGGCTCTCGGCGCAGATTGAATCTGTGCCGATGATGAACGAAATCGTGGAGTTCACTCCGGTTGATATTAAAACCAAGACGGTGTCTAACGAGGGCTCGTTTGTCGAGTCTGAAGATGTCGTGGGCTTTGAGCCGCTTAAGTGGACGCTTAAAGTACGTGGTGATCATCAAAAAATCCAAAATGCCCTTGGCCGCTTCTTTATGGATAACGCTCAAATTAACGTGACGGAAAAAGGAAAAGACACCGATCAGGCGAAGTACCAAGAGGTTTACTCGATGTACGGGCCAATCACCAACATCAAAAAAGATGCAGTGAAGATGGGCGAAAAGCCAACCGTAACCATTGAAGGTACCTGTAAAGCATACAAACTCACCGATACGGGTAATGTCATTCACGACATTAATGTCGATACGGGTAAGACCGTCGTTGGCGGTGTGGATTTGATGGGGACGGCGGGTATTAGTTAAGAGAGGTGTTAAGACACCTCGATCAATGGCATGGGAAATGGTCGTTTGTTTTTGTTTTGCTCGACTGCTTTGAGCTTGTTAATGCGAATAACTATTGGTTATTTTTGCGCAAAAGAGTTTATTCCCAAGCTATCGTAAAGCCACCCGCATCCCAGTCGTACGGGAGCGTGTAACCAGAATCTACCAATGATGAGATTATGGGTTTTATGACGGTCTCTACGACAGGCTCTTCACCATCGCATAGTTCAAACTCGTCTAGAGAAATGTAAGCTGTAAAGAGCCCAAGTGCGGAGCGGCGGTGGACTTCATTCGTAATTTGGTTCAGTAAATTCAACTGAAGAGAGTCTTTACTCGCTAATGCTTTTTCTTTTGCTTCGCTTGCGTTTGGAAGTTTCGATTGCGTAGGTTGTTCTTTTAAAAATGAAGTGCTCAAACGACTAACAATCTCGGAGTTTACGGAGATATTGTGTTCGTTTGCTGCTAAATGAAGGTTTTGCTTTAGATCTTCTGGCATACGTACGTTTATTTGGGGAGGACGTTGGCTCATATAAAATTCCTGAAAACAATCTTTGGCAATAATAGCCACTTACTACTATTCTTCAATGGTAGCAATTGGCTACTATTATAGAGCAGGAGAAAGATGGTGGGTGATCACAAGTGTAGAAACGAAAAAACCCCAGTGCGCTAACACTGAGGTTTAGATTCAATTCAATATTCCTTGGAGGGAAATATGAGAAATGAACAAGTTAATATTCTAACACCGAATCAGATGCCTGTCATTGCAGGTATAGATATACGTGTCGATGATATGGGCCGTTACAACTTAAATAATTTACATAGAGCGAGTGGCTTTGGTAGCAATAAAGCACCAGCTCAATGGTTAAGGACTCAGCAAGCGAAAGAGATCGTTCGAGAAGTGACCGATATGCAGATCTGCACATCGCCTTTGAATATTATAAAAGGTGGGAAGAGCCAAGGAACATTTGCTCATGAGTTAATAGCTGTTTCTTTTGCAGGTTGGCTTAGCCCCCGTTTTCAGTTAACAGTCAATCAAGCATTTTTAGACTCTAAACAAGTAGAACGCCCTGAACTAACCACAACCGAGATATTGGAGATTGCTTTAGAAGCCTCAAAAGAGCGTGATGTTCTTAGGGTAGAAAACAAAGAACAAGCTGAAAAAATCGAAGGGCTTGAAAATCTATTTAAAGGTGGATTGACCGCTCCACAGTTTGGCCGAATGCTTAATGGTATTAACGTCCAACGAATCAACGCTTTTCTTGTTGAGTTAGGGTGGCTGTATAGAGAGCGTGGTAAAAAATCTGGTTATCGTGTTGCGAGTTATGCAAGAGATAACTATATGACAGAAAAGGAGAACGTAATATCTATGCATGGGTACGACTCTTTTGTAACTGCCACGCCAATCTTGCTACAAAAAGGCGCTACCAAGTTATATGAGCTGTATCTAAAGGGTAAGTTACCAATGAAGAAGAATTGGGATGGCGAGTACACCCACCTTAAGCTTGGTAAGAAACTGGTGGCTGCATGAGTAAAACTGCTCACCCAGAATGGGAAGATATTGAGCACGCTCTGATATCATTTCGCAGTATTTCTTCAATGCTCTGTATTGTGCTTGAAGGCCAAGAGCGAAAAACGGATCAGTACTCAGCTATTGAAGGTGTTATTCAGCTAGCTGATTTTCAAGAGCGTAAGCTAAGACATTTGGTTTGTCAGACTCACTAACCTTACCCAATCAAAACCTAAGCCACCCAAATCGGGTGGCTTTTTTTATGGGAAAAATTCATGAAAAATCAAAGCAAACTGACCTTTTTCTCGCGTGAAAGCGTGACCCTTAAAACGATCCCTGTTGCGCAGTTCCGTAAGCTGCCACACATCGAAGCCGAACAAGAACTCACGGCTAAACAGCTCTTCGAACAACGTAAAGCCGTGATTATGGCGTGCAGTGATGTGACCAAAGACGAGTTCGAAACCTTAGCGGTGCCTGATTTCAATCAGCTCTATGACGACATCTGTGATTTGATTCTAAAACCATCAGATGAACTGCAGGGTGAACAGCTTAATGGTAAGTCGGTAGAGTTTGCCTTACTGCATCCTTTCGAAAATGAAGTAGGAGACAAGATTAATAAGGTGAAGTTTGCCATTCCTAAAGTCGCGCATTCCGAAGCGTTGGCGGACATCACCGAAGAGCGAGCGCGTGAAGATTTTATGTTTGAGGTGATCACGGGCTTGCAAAGGTCCGATCTTGATTTTCTCTCAATCAATGATTATCTGGCGTTGAAACCGCAGGTGGGCGCTTTTTTTCAACAATCGGCGGCGTACTTTCGCCCGATGACGTTGAGAGCCTAATCGACCTCGTTCCAATGCACCGAAATACATCTGAATCTGAACTAAGGCGATGGCCACAAGATGTCGCGGTGCGTCGTTATGAGCTTATTCTCGCCAAGCTTGGGGTGAAATAATGTCCGAGAAAATTAACCTCGTTCTTAATACCACCGTCAATGGTCTTGAGGACATTGTTTCAACGACCACAGCCACAGAGCGGTTAACCGCGGCACTTGAAAGCCAGCGTGGAGAGGTGATCTCACTTAATGGCAAGCTCAAGCAATTAAATGGTTTTGAGTCTGCCAGCAAGCGAGCAGCTAAGTTAGCCGGTCAGCTTGATGATGCTAAAGCAAAGGTGACTCGCCTTAGTCAAGAACTGGAAGACAACAAACAGCGAACTTCGGGTCTTCGGGTTGAATACAGTAAGACACAAGCGGAGATAAAAGGCCTCAACTCTCAACTGAAAAAGGCCTCGGGCGAAGGGGCCATTGATTTAAAGAATCGGTTATACGAAGCGCAAAAACGGCTAGATTCGTTTAACGATGAGATTCACCAAGGCAAGGTGAAAACCAATGAGTTGAATGCGGCCTATAAAGCGGCAGGTAAACGGGTTACCCAGCTAACCGATAGCCAAAACAAGCAGCGCGATAAACTCAGAGGGCTGGGCGCCGCGTTAAAAGAGTCTGGGATCAATACTGGCCGTATGAGTGATGAGCAAAGAAAGCTCGAAGCTCAGGCAGAAAAGGCCACAGCGGCTATCGCCAAACAAAACCGTCACTTGAAAGAGATGAAATCAATTCAATCACGAATTGATACTCGCGATGCAAAATTGAGTGAGATTGGCGGTCAAGCGACGTCGCTTGCCATGGCTGCTGCACCAATAGCGGCGACGGTGTGGTCGGCAGTAAAGAACGAAAGCTCGTTTGCTGATGTGAAAAAGGTGGTCGATATGACCCCTGAAGAAGCAGATGCCATGCGTAATTGGTCGCTAAGAACCTCCACTGAAACACCGATGAGCGCCAATGACATCAACGCTATGTTGGCAGCTGGTGGGCAAAGCGGCATCAAAGACAAAGCCGAGTTAAAACAGTTCGTGCTCGATTCTGCACAAATGGGTGTCGCTTTCGATATGGAAGCTGGCCAAGCGGGTGAAACCCTCGCGGTATTTAAAGCAGCATTAGGGCTAGATCAAAATGGTGCGATGGGCCTTGCTGGCCTTGCCAACCATTTATCGAACAACTCGAATGCGAAAGCTAACGACATTGCAGGCGTAATGGCTAGGCAAGGCGCGTCGGCCAAAATGGCGGGGTTCTCCGCTAATGAAGCCGCGGCGCTTTCGGCGTCGATGCTGTCTGCAGGTATGGGGGAAGAACGCTCTGCAACCGCACTTAAGAATATTTCAGGTCGCCTCACTCTTGGCGGTGCAGCAACCAAAGCGCAGCAAACCGCGTTATCAACCGTAGGTTTCGATTCAGTAGGTCTCGCCACATCAATGCAAAATGATGCTTCGGGGACGTTATTACAAGTGCTTGAAGCCATAAGAGATGCGCCATTAGAAGAGCAAAGTGCATTAATCACTCAAATCTTTGGTGAAGAAGCGAAAGGGGCTGTGGCTTCACTGGCGGGTAACACGGATCTATTTCGTAAAACGCTCAAGTTAGCTAAGCAAGGGCAAGACGTTCATATTCAGTCATTACAAGACGAATATGAGGCGCGAATAAATACCAGTGAAAACGGCATTTCTCAGTTCATCAACAAGGTGAACCGTTTAAGCGTGATCGTTGGTACCGCTCTTTTACCTGCGCTCAATTGGGTACTTGAGCCATTAGGTGATGGGATCAATCTATTGGCGGATTTTGCCGAAGCTAACCAGGGCGTTACGGCTGCGGTTGGAATTGGTGTTGCTGGCTTATTGGCGTTCAAAGGCGCGATGTTAGCAGGCAAAGCCGCCTCCCTTATCTTTGGTAATACCCTCGATAAAGGGCGCTTGTTTCGAAAGGGCTTAAACCGTGAAACCCAACAAAGTGGCCGAGCAGCGGCTTTTGCAACGAAACAACTTAGCCGGTTAAACCGAGCCATGATGAGTATGGGCTCTGGTCGTGGCGGGAGAGGAAGTGGCGGTGGTTTGGGTGCCAGTGGTCGTCGTTCAAAAAGCCGAATGCCTCCACGTAAGTTACGTTCACGAAACCCGCTTGCTCGAGCTTACAACATGGCGAGCACAATGATGACGGCCAACCGTGGCGCTTTGCCATTATCGTTAGGCGGTGGTGCATTAGCGATGATGCCAAGCGTTGCGATGGCGCAAGATGGCATCGCGCTCGCCGGTGATGTGGCTCAAGGTGCGGGTAAAGCAGGCTTAGGCAAATTACTTAGGCCGCTTGATATGGCGATCAGTGCCGGCAATATCGCAACGGCCGTCACTGAAGGCGATACCAAAACCGCCTTGGCCGAAGGTGGTGGGCTACTTGGTAGCCTCGGAGGGGCCAGTCTTGGCGCAACTATCGGAACAATGGTCTTCCCTGGTGTCGGTACTGTGATAGGTGGTTTAGCCGGTTCGTTATTAGGCGATCTTGGTGGTGAGTTTTTAGGGGGATGGTTTGGCGATAAGCTGGATTCGCCCGACGATAAACTCATGGCTTCGGAAACGGTATCTGAAAAGTTAGTCGAGAAAGAAAAAAACGAATCTCTCATCCGTCAAACCCCCAAGGTCATCTTTAAAACTGACGTCGCTATTCAGGCCGCACCAGGTATGGATGAACAGAAAATTGCAGCCCAGGTTACCGCTCAAATTGACCAGAAAATGAAGTCCCAATATGACTCTTTAACGGGGCTTACCATCGACGATTCCATTAACGTGTCAGCCATTGATAGAGGATAACCATGCATCATTTAGTGATTGGGGAGTTCGTGTTTTCGGTTGGAGATAAAACGCCCATAACGAAGTTTGATAGAACAACGGCAGGCGCTTACTCCGAAGTTGGCCTCATCGATAATGCGCGTTCAGAACGAACGGGCAGACCACTTGAAACGATAGATATTACAGCAAAGTGGCTTCAATACAGCGCCGCTAAGTCCGTGGACGTGATTCGTGCCTTGATTGATGAGCCTCAACAAGTGAGTGACGGTCAAGGTTTTAACCTTGGCCGTTGGACGATCAAGCAGATTAAAGAGGGGCGCAGTGAGCTTATTCATGATGGGCGCGCCATGGTGACGGATATGTCTTTGCAGCTCTTGGAGTATCGTGGATGAAAATATTTGCGCGTAAAGGAGAATTAATCACTGATTTACTTTTTAAACAAACAGGCCAAGACAGCGATCAGTTAGAGACCGCGTTTTATCGCCTTAATCCGCATGTCCGTGGAGATGCCTTCACTGCAGATACCCATGTCCATATTCCTGAAATATCTACGGTGAAACCCACTCAATCTGTTACGAGGTCTTGGGACTAATGTTTAAACTAGTCGGCAAAAATAGCGAACTGTTATTGGCTCGCCTTAAATCGTGGCGTCTATCTGATGGCAACGGGATTGAGGGGGATAGCCTTTCTTTAACGATCAACTCTGATGACATTGACGGCATTCCCCCGAAGGGAGAAAAGTACTCAGTCTATTTGGGTGAAGTGCTGCGTGATGAATTTCAAATATCGAAACGTTCCATCAGCTTACATCCCCGAGAAGTGACTTTGGTGTTGTCTGTCGCCCCTTTCAGTATTAAAGATGAAACCGGTTATCGAGAGCGTAAATCGATGAGCTGGGACAAGACAACACTGGCTCAAGTTGTTGCGGATAATGTGACCCCTCATGGCTTTCAAACTTTTGTGCACCCGAGATTACAAAAAATTGAAATCGCCCATGTTGATCGCACTGATGAAAGTACGCCTTCGTTTTTGTACCGGCTTGCTAAGCAATATGATGCTGTCGCTAAACCTATCGATGGTCGCTTTATTTTTGCTCCCAAGGGGGAAGCTAGAAGCGCCAGTGGCAAAGACATTGAAACCATCATGTTATCGCAGCCCAGCGGTAATCAGCCACAACTTCCGAATTTCATCAACGTGAGTATCGACCTCGATGGACGAACGGATGTCGCCGGTGTTAAGGCATTTTATCTTTCGACTGAGGACGGTACTCGACAGGAAGTGAGAAAAGGTAAGGCGCCATTTAAATCGATAGGTAAAGACAGAAACAGTCAACAAGAAGCAGAGCAGGCATGCGCGAGCGAACTCAGACGAATGCAGCGAGAGGGACGAAAGCTCAGTATCGAAGCGCCGCCAAACCCAGCGGTATTTGCGGAGGGGCTATTGATTCTCGATAGCTCTTTCCCTGGTGTATTCCAAGGGACGTGCTCAATAGACAGCGTTTCGTTTTCAGGCCAAGGCTTACAACCAAGGCGCATGAGTATTAAAGCCACCTTAACAGGAGAATAAAATGATTAAGTTGAATGCCGGTGTTCATCATGCCGCTACTGTTCGCTGTAAGATTTCCGAAGCGCAAATTAGAAAGTACTCGAAAGACCTAAGAGTGACGCAGTTGAAAGATGAGCGTTATTCGCTTTACTTGCGTTTTCGTAAGAATCGAGAGCAGGGTTCGTGGGTTTATATGGAATATAAAGACGGTGCTCAGAGGCCTCATACGCTAGGGAAGTACCCGAACCTTTCAGCCCCTCATGTGTTTGATGTACTCAATTATTACGTCTTAGATCTCGCTCAGGGCAAAAGAGCGATATTTAATGAGTTTGAAACCGTTGATGAGTTGTTGGTTTGGCATCTAGACAGAGAGAACCGGTCGCAGCACTTATCTGCAGAGCGGATCATCTCGCTCAAATGTATGGTTGACCTTCACCTCGTGCCCAGACTGCATGGGGAAAGAATTGCTGAGCTGACTCATCGGAAAATTGAGAAGTTGTTGATGAAACCGCTAAGGGAGAACCACTACTCAATCAGTTATATTCGATCTATCTTTCAGGCTTTAAAGGTTGCCTTCAAAAAGGCGAAGAAGTTAAAGATGATAGGGCATAACCCATTAACCGATATGGTGTTTACAGATTTCATCACGGCCAAAATTGAAGCAAAGGGATGCAGCCTTAAACCAGGCGATGTTCAAGAGTTATTGGAAGGGCTTTGCACATCAGATCCTTTTGCCCGAGTTCTAGGTCTACTGATGCTTAGCCATGGTTCACGTATTGGTGAAACGCGTAAGGCCAAATGGTGCAACGTCTGTTTTAAAACTAAGCGATGGAAAATCCCTAAGCATGATACGAAGACAAAACGAGAGGTCATTTACCCATTAACAGACGAGATGGTTGAACTGTTAAAGGCGTTTAAAGCATGGCAGTTAGCTAACTATTACAAGGGTAACCATGTCTTTCCACAAACCAAACGAGATAAAGCACCAATATCTCGCGTCAGCGCTACGGAGTTAGTTAAAACGGTATCAAAGGGTAAATGGTGTGCTCATGACCTAAGGAAGCTAGCGAGAACTATCTGGGCTGATATAGGTATAGATTACCTAGTTGGTGAAACGCTGCTCAACCATGCCAAAGGAAAACTAGACCAGGCATACATCCATACTCACATTGAACTGCAAAAACTTGAAGCACTAAGATCCTATCATCAATGGCTAAAAAATTGCTGGCGGTCATGTTATTTGCCTACATTTGAATAATTTTGTCATGGCAAAAAGATCATCTAGATCAATCATTAAAAGACATTTAAATATGAATAGCAGGGGACAGTATTAGTATGGGTAATTTTGAGAGAAAATGTGAGGTTAGTCACGCTTTAGCGGCTGCTGCGCGGCTAGCTCCGCACCAGGTGAAATGGGTGAGGTTGAGTAAGACACAATTGAGAGTATTGGATTCAATAAAGCAGGGTGAAGAAGTGACAGCGCAACTTATTGCTGAGCGATGTGATTTGTCACCGAGTTGGGCAAGTTCTTTATTGAGAACATTGTTTGAAAGGAGATATCTAAAAAGAACTAACGTCATCCCACAGGAGGGTGGAATGACGTTCATTTATAGTAAGAGTTGAAACTCGTTATTTGCGAGATGTATGCTGGCCCATAAAGTTTCTCTTTGTAACTGGCCTTGGCGGACGTTTGTACCAGACTTTATTCTTAATATTTGATGGTAAGGTAGCTGGCGCACAAAGTTCAGAAAGAATTTCATTTGCGCTATCCCAATTTAGTTTTATACCTGTCTGCTTGAGGTGAAGAGCTATGAAGTCTGATGTTTGAAACTCAAAATTGGCTATGTTAGCTAAGTTCATAATTTTTCTCTGGATAAAGGTGATGCCGCTCCTTTGTACATGACGGATCTTATCCGAACAGAAAAGATTAGTACACATTTTTTATCTATCTAATTGTTTTATAACAATATTACACAGCACTGTTACGATCTAGGTTCTTTGGGGCCGCTTTTATTCTCAAACGGGCCCACACCGCGCGAAATAAAAATTTTTCGGGTTGTATGGTCACCACCACCATTGAGTTATAGAACGCATGCATTTATTCTTAATGCATAAACGTGATGCATAACGCAGGGATAAAAGTAAATGAAGGATCTATTTCGTAGCTTCAATAAGCCAAATGAAGATGAGCTAAAAGAGTTGTGGGAAAATGCGGTGTTCGTTCTAGATACCAACGTTCTTCATAGTGTGTATAAGTATCAATCCACTACATGTGAAGAAGTCTTAAAGTTAATGGAGCTAATACAAGAGCGTATATGGATACCATATCATGTAGCTTTGGAGTTCCATCGTAATCGTCTGAGCGTAATTAGTGGGCAACACAAAAAGTTCAATGAAACTCGTAAAGCAATTGATAAAGCAGTCAATACATTAACTAAAGAGTTAAGTGCTCTACAGTTGAAAAAGCGTCATAGCCATATTAATCCTGACTCTTTGCTTGACGGCATCAACAAGCTCAAAAATGACTACCTAAAAGAACTAGATACTCAAGAAAATGAGTGTTTAAAAGTTGAATCGGAAGATCATTTGCTTTCACGTATCGAAAAGCTGTTGACTGGAAGAGTTGGAAATAAGCCTGACAAAGATGCAATTAAAACAATTATGGATGATGGTCGGGCTCGTTATAAAGCGTTCACGCCCCCAGGTTATAAAGATGCCATAAAAGAGAAAGAGGTAGATAATAAATATGTTTACGGAGGGGTGAGCTATGAACGGCAATTCGGTGATTTAATCGTTTGGAAGCAAATCCTCCAGTATGTAAACAATGAAGATAAAACTCATTTAATCTTTGTTACCGACGATAATAAAGAGGACTGGTGGCAAATCAGTCAAGGCAAAACTATCGGATTTAGGATGGAGTTAATAGACGAAATTTATAGTGAAACTAAGCTACAGAGTTTTAATGCTTACTCTCTCGGTAGTTTCTTAGCTAGTGCTCAACGATACCTAAAAGAGGGTGTGTCTGAAGAAGCAATAGACGAAGTTAATGTAGTTTCTGAAGGTGTAGGAGTTGAAGCTGAAGCTCTCTCTGCCAGTCGTAAATATCTTGATGCGGTAGCCAAGGAAGAGCTGACGAATAAGAAATACTCATCAAATTTAGAGAGGGCATTAGAACATGCAAATTATCTGGCGTCTCCGTCAGCGGTTGAGAAAGCATTAGAACATGCAAATCATTTGGCGTACCCATCGGCGCTAGAGAGGGCATTAGAGAATGCAAATCATCTGGCGTATCCATCGGCGGTTGAGAAAGCATTAGAGAATGCAAATTACTTGGCGCATCCATCGGCGCTAGAGAGGGCATTAGAAAATGCAAATTACTTGGCGCATCCATCGGCGCTAGAGAGGGCATTAGAAAATGCAAATTACTTGGCGCATCCATCGGCGGTTGAGAAAGCATTAGAGAATGCAAATTATTTGGCGCATCCATCGGCGCTAGAGAGGGCATTAGAGAATGCAAATTACTTGGCGCATCCATCGGCGGTTGAGAGAGCATTAGAAAATGCAGAAAGATTATTACATTCTTCTACTCTTATGAGGGCTGCTGAGGATGCTAAGCGCTATCCGAATTCTTCTGTTGATGAGTTGGTAGATAGCGGAGATCTCCGTTCAACAGTGTCAGATGATGATGACAGTGAAATCTAATAATCAGTGTGGCGATTTTTAGAGTATCTTCATTTGGTCGCCAGAAAATGAACATAAAGTAAACTGTCATTTAAAGATGCCCAATTTATTCCTACTTGGGTAAAGATTGATGAAGCTAGCCCGAATGTTGTGAGGCGAGTTATGTAAGTTGTTGAAAGTAGAAGAGTCATACAAACGACTAAGGCACCAATTGGTGCCTTTATTTACTCAATTCAACAATTCTTTCCCTTCGCCGCTAACAACATTGCCAACCTAGAATTCGCCGTCTCAGCAATTTTCGCGTAATCCTCAATAGAAAAGTAACCAGGCTCACGTAGCAATTCTGGAAGCCTTGAACGCTCGAATACCATCACATCATCACCCATCGGGACAGTACCGATCACGCGGCCATTTTCTAATGTCATTAAAAATTTGGTGGTAACAGGGATTGTACTTGGGGTGGGGAGTTGGTTGGTTTCTTGGTTCCAGTATCGCCAAAGAACATCATCACATTCATTTTGGTATTGGATCACTTTGTCGCGGATTTCTTTGCGGACTCGATTAGGTTGGAGTGTTTGGAGCCAGCCGAAGAGTTTTCGAAGCGGGATGCAGAGTAAATCGCGGTTTTTAGAATCTTGAGCAACTGTTGCTATAACAGCAACACTCCATCTCTCTTTATTACTACCAAGTTTGCGGGATTGGTAACTCCAATCTAAACCCATACCTTCAACAATTGGCTTCATTGGTATGTGGGCCTCGCTATCGTGGTTGATAACGATTAGGTTTGAACCGTGGAAAGGTACATTGATTTGGTTAGGCATGATTGCCTCCTGTGTATAGCAGGTATTAACCACCACACAAAGGGACCAATCTTTGGGTGGTGAACTGACCGAGGTTGGTCCTACCGCTGCACAGGGAACGGCCAGCCGAAGCTGCCCCGATCAGCCCACCATTATTTGGGTGTGCTGAATCGCACGCATAAAAAAACCAGCAATAAGCTGGCGTCTATGCGCCTGTACAATGAGATTTAACTCTAAACGGGGGACCAATCCCGCCACTGGATTTTGCCAGTGAAGTCTAATTATGAGGCTAGGAAGGCATTAAATCAAGAGATTGAGTTTAAAGAGTGAGTTTAAGGATTAGCTCAAATTGTGATCGACACAGTTTTTTAAAATTATATAAATGTATGAAACTAGATGTATTCATTTCGTTTTGGTTATATATGTATGTAGATGATTTTTAGGGGCTGTGTATGAGATATGTGGAATTTGAATCTGATGGTTCAGTAGTTGATACCGAAACTTTCGAGAAAGATATCGATAAGTATCAAGGCTTGATTAGATGCTTAGAGTGCAAAAAGAAAGCTTGGCACACCAAATCTTATACAGTTCGAGAGGTAACTCGCGCTGCCTGCTTTAATGCACATCATCTAAAAGGGTGTGAGAAGGCAACATCGATGTTAGTTGCTGAAGATATGGAAAATGAAGCTCACGACGATGATCTGGAAAAAAGTAATACCGATATACATGTAAACCTTGATAAAACTAAACATGACTCTATTGAAGTATCAACGCCAGCGGACAAGCATCAAGATGAGGAACATAATTGGACCCCGTCTCCACAAGCCGTAAAAGCAGGAGGTAAGAATAGTGATTTTCCGGATAGTAAATCTTTACGTCAGATATTAAGTTATTTGGTTAAAAACCCAGAATATGGTGAAGGTAAAACTATTAAGATTACCGCCGACTCAGGGCGTGAGCTTCTCAATGGTATGCTTAGGGACAACTTAGTTGAAGTCTCAAAAATCAAAGAAGATGACTTTAGAACTCAGCAGATTTTTTGGGGAGAGATTAATAACTATAAAGAGAATAAAGATGGGACCCTATTTCTCAATTATGGGGGGCCTAAAGATCCATCTCTAATCTTGCCAAAAGAGCTAAAAGAAGACGTTATGAGAGTTTATAAGCTGAATTCCTTAGAACGATTTAAGGGCTCTCACTTTATTATGTTCGGTGTCGCGGGAGAGAAGAAAAATGGTGGTGTCTTGTTGCGATCGACTATGCCTAAGTATATGAACTTCATTAACTATCGCGAGAGGGCCAATTCCAAAACCGACCCTGCTGTAGAAGAAACTTCTTCCCAATAGAGTACAATACTTGCTGAAACATGATTTAGCCTAGAAAGAAATAAAGACATAGTTCTCATGCTTTGCTTTAAGTGCAGCATTGTTATTTCATGTTAATTCGCTACAATGCCCCGGTACTTATAAAGGCGCATCTGTATTTGTGCCTAAATTTGTACCAATTCTTACATATATCCCCATTAAGTTTTCTAACTTTTTGAATTGAATATATTAAATAATTTTCATGTGTTGCTTGGTGTGCAACACCACTGTAAAGGACAAATAATGCCAATTATTACTCTTCCTGACGGTAGTCAGCGTCAATTTGACAACCCTGTATCAACTCTAGATGTTGCCCTATCAATCGGTCCTGGTCTTGCGAAAGCAACCATTGCTGGTCGTGTAGATGGCGAGCGTGTTGATGCTTGTGATCTTATCGAAAACGATGCAAGCCTAGAAATCATCACAGCTAAAGATGAAGTTGATGGCCTTGAGATCGTTCGTCACTCTTGTGCTCACCTTTTAGGCCACGCGGTTAAGCAGCTTTTTCCAGAAGCGAAAATGGCGATCGGTCCTACTATCGATAACGGCTTCTACTACGATATCGACCTTGAGCACTCTCTAACGCAAGAAGATCTAGAAAAGATTGAAAAGCGCATGAAAGAGCTAGCGAAGACCAAGTACCAGGTTGTTAAGAAGAAAGTTAGCTGGCAGGAAGCGCGCGACGCATTCGAAGCTCGCGGCGAGACTTACAAGATTGAAATCTTGGACGAGAACGTTTCTAAAGACGATCGTCCAGGCCTGTACCATCACGAAGAATACATCGATATGTGTCGTGGTCCACACGTGCCTAACATGAGCTTCTGCCAGCACTTCACTCTACTTAACGTAGCAGGTGCATACTGGCGTGGTAACAGTGACAACAAGATGCTTCAACGTATCTACGGCACTGCATTCCACGACAAGAAGGCGCTTAAAGCTCACCTTGTGCGCCTAGAAGAAGCGGCTAAACGTGACCACCGTAAAATCGGTAAAGCGCTTGACCTATTCCACATGCAGCAAGAAGCACCAGGCATGGTGTTCTGGCACCATAACGGTTGGACTATCTTCCGTGAGCTAGAAGTATTTATTCGTCAGAAGCTGACTGAGTACGATTACCAAGAAGTTAAAGGCCCATTAATGATGGACCGTGTTCTTTGGGAACGCTCTGGTCACTGGGATAAGTACGCTGAAGCAATGTTCACAACTTCTTCTGAGAACCGTGAATACGCTATCAAGCCAATGAACTGTCCTGGTCACGTTCAAATCTTCAACCAAGGTTTGAAATCTTACCGTGATCTACCGCTACGTATGGCTGAGTTCGGCTCATGTCACCGTAACGAGCCGTCTGGCGCACTTCACGGTATTATGCGTGTTCGTGGCTTCACTCAAGATGATGCTCACGTATTCTGTACTGAAGACCAAGTTCAACAAGAAGTTAAAGCTTGTATTGAAATGGTTTACGATACTTACACAACTTTCGGCTTCGAAAGCATCGTTGTTAAGCTATCTACTCGTCCAGAACAGCGTGTAGGTTCAGACGAAATGTGGGACCGTGCAGAGGCTGACCTTAAGCAAGCGCTAGAGGCAATGGACATTGCATACGAGATTCAAGAAGGCGAGGGTGCGTTCTACGGACCTAAGATTGAATTTACTTTGCATGATTGTTTGGACCGCGCTTGGCAATGTGGTACAGTGCAGCTCGATTTTGCATTACCAGAACGTTTAGGTGCGACTTACGTAGGTGAAGATAACGAGCGTCACACGCCAGTTATGATCCACCGCGCGATTTTAGGTTCACTAGAACGCTTCATCGGTATTCTTATTGAAGAATACGCTGGCTTCTTCCCAACGTGGTTGGCGCCAGAACAAGCAGTTGTAATGGGCATTACAGACAAACAGTCTGAATATGTACAAGAAATTACGAAAAAACTGCAAAAAAGTGGATTTAGAGTCAAAGCAGACTTGAGAAATGAGAAGATTGGCTTTAAAATCCGCGAACATACTTTGAAACGTGTACCGTTCATGCTTGTGTGTGGTGACCAAGAAATGGAAGCCGGCGAAATTGCAGTACGTACACGTAAAGGTAAGGACCTTGGCAAATTTAAAGTGGATGACTTTATTTCATACATCCAAGCCGAGGTTTCAAGCCGTAAGCTCAATCTGGAGGAATAGCTATTAAAGGCGGAAGACGTGGCCAACAACCGGCCAAACAAAACCAGCACCGTTTAAACGGTGACATTCGTGGCGTTCGTGAAGTGCGTCTAACTGGCGCAGACGGCGAAGCTGTTGGTGTAGTATCAATCGCTGAAGCGATGGAAGCTGCAAATGAAGCTGGTATGGATCTTGTAGAGATCAGCCCTAACGCCGAGCCGCCAGTTTGTCGTGTGATGGACTACGGTAAGTTCCTCTTCGAGAAGAGCAAAGCTGCGAAAGAGCAGAAGAAGAAGCAAAAGCAGGTTCAGATCAAGGAAATTAAATTCCGACCTGGAACTGATATTGGAGACTATCAGGTAAAACTACGCAACCTGACTGGTTTCCTAGAAGACGGCAACAAAGTGAAGGTAACAATTCGCTTCCGTGGCCGCGAAATGGCTCACCAAGAAATCGGTGTTGACGTTCTTAATCGTTTGAAAGCGGATACTGAAGAATTTGCAGTAGTCGAATCTTTCCCAACGAGAATTGAAGGTCGCCAGATGATCATGGTGTTGGCCCCTAAAAAGAAGTAATTAACGGCTTTGCAAGTAATTAAACCCTGCAGCCTCAGGTTGCGGGGTTTTATTCGCCCTAATTACTATGTTATTAACAACTCAACAATGCGGAGTTATTCATCATGCCTAAGATGAAAACCAACAAAGGTGCTGCTAAGCGTTTCCAGAAAACTGCTGGTGGTATTAAGTTTAAGCACGCTGGTAAACGTCACATCCTGACTAAGCGTACTACTAAGAACAAGCGTCAGCTACGTCCGAACTCGATCCTTCCTAAATGTGAAGTTGCTCAAGTTCTACGTATGATGCCATACGCTTAATTCTTTTTAGTTTATAAATTCGTTTAGTTTAGGAGAAGCATAATGCCTCGCGTAAAACGTGGTGTACAAGCTCGTGCACGTCATAAGAAAGTTCTAAAACAAGCTAAAGGTTACTACGGAGCACGTTCACGTGTTTACCGCGTAGCTTTCCAAGCAGTTACCAAAGCTGGTCAATACGCTTACCGTGACCGTCGCAACAAGAAACGTCAATTCCGTCAACTTTGGATTGCACGTATCAACGCGGCATCTCGTCAAAATGGTCTATCTTACAGCCGTTTCATCAATGGCCTTAAGAAAGCATCTATCGAGATCGACCGTAAGATTCTTGCTGACATCGCAGTATTCGACAAAGCAGCATTTGCTGTTCTAGTTGAAAAAGCGAAAGCATCTCTATAATTTAGAGTTAGCTTAAAGGTTTAAGAAAAGGAGAACTTCGGTTCTCCTTTTTTATTGCCTGCTATTTGGCTCTGCCATATTCTCTCGCATCTAATTTTTATTCGCTTGATCTGGCATTCTGGTATATAAACATCTACCTAACCTTTAAATGTTAAGCGACCGATATAAATGACCGCACCAACTACTATGACGTTCTTTGGACGTTTTGAAGCTGACATCCTTTCTGGCAAAAAGACCATTACCATTCGCGATGAATCTGAACGCGATTACCAACCCGGTAGCGTTGTTGAAGTATCAACGTTAGAAGAAGGTCGCGTGTTCTGTAATCTTAAGATCATCAGCGTAGAACCAATCCTGTTCGATGAACTGGGTGAGTTTCATGCACAACAAGAGAACATGACGCTGCAAGTTCTGAAAGATGTGATTCAAGATATCTACCCAGGTATTTCTCAGCTTTACGTTGTCTCTTACGAGCTGGTTTAATCGCTAACAACGCACGTTTAGTACAGTTCTTGGATAGATAGGAGGGATTATGACTGAGTTCTCGAGCGACACTAAGCAGCAAATCTTGCTTCAACTTTATTGTCGTGAGCAAACTGACCAGCCGTTAATTCCTCGTACCGATCTCGACATCGATCTTTACGACAGCGAAGCGTTTTTAGTTTGGCGTGCAACCAAGCGCGACTTTGTTATCAGTGATATTGAAAACCGTGTTTGGGTAAAAAGCTGCCCGGGTGGTTACATTACTGAAGTGCATTTTAAAGCGGATGGCACTCTAACGGAGTACCGTTTGTTTGACCGCTTTAAAACGGTAGGGCAATGGCAGTTAAAAGACGGCTTATTGCACGTTGAGATTACTAAGGGCGATAACCGATATCAATTTGCGGTTGTTGCTAGGGCAGATCTTAATATCCATTCAGCGGTGGAACATAAGAACGGCGACCTGCATTCGTATCTGAAGCTAGTGCAAGCTGAGTGTTAACTCCTTTCATCGAGCTTACTAAAGTGAGCAATATTCCCAGAAACAACAAAGCCAACAGTGATGTTGGCTTTGTTGTTTCTGGCGAAGCTAACTAAGCGTTAGCATTCTTTAAGTTCTGTTTATCTACGGCGTTTACGCTTCAAAGTTTGTTAGGCGAGAGTGCAGTTCACTTCCAACATCTTGTTTCGCGCAAACCGTTAGCAAGTCATCAATAAAGTACTTTAATGCGCGAGCTTCGATACGACGAATGCCTTGTTGCTGTTCTTCAGTTAGGTAGCCATAGATAGTTGCAGCGCCAAAGTCACCAAAGATCATTTGGCCTTGCTTATTGACTAGGGTGTTGTGCGCATACAAATCACCGTGGCACACCTTGTTGTCGTGTAGGTGATTAAATACATCAATCATTTGAGTAACGATGTTGTCGATTTGCGCGATTGGAAGTTCGAAATCTTCTGGGAAAGTATCACGGGTGCAAGTCTCGAGTGTCGGTGGCAAGCCTAGGTTGTAATAGCTGCTTGGGATAAGCTCCATTACCAACGCAAGGTAATCTTGCTCGTCCACTTGAGCGATAGACTTCACTAGGTTGCTATGGTGACCAGCTTGAAGACACGCTTCCAGTTCATCATGTGGGTAGCCGTCGCTTGTTACTTCGCCTTTGAATACTTTAACTGCCACTTCCTGAGGGAAATCAAAATCACTGTTTGACCAATTAGCATGAGATATCACGCCTGATGCGCCTTGGCCAAGCACTTGGTTCAATGAGTAGCATTGCGAGCTCACCGCTGGCACGCTATCTAAGCTGCTCGGGTGTTTGCAAAATGGATTACCCGCAAAGGCTAACCAAGCCAGTTTCGGAAGCTTAATAAGGAACTCTGGGAATTCCGTCAGTTGGTTTGCAGACAAGCGAACCAGTCCGAGGTTGGATAGCTTTTCCATACTCTCAGGTAAAGCGCGAAGCTGGTTGCCTGCGAGTGCCAGCTTTTGCAGTCTTGGTCTTTCACCCAGTGAGTTAGGCAGAACCTCGATTGCATTATCTGTCAGGATCAACCAGCGTAATTGAGGTGGCAGAGACTCTTCACTCACGGTTTTGATTTGGTTGGTCTTGAAACCGATCATTTCAAGTTTAGGAAGTGACCCAAGAACATCAGGAAGGTGCGTAAATAGGTTATTTGACGCGAAGATAATACGCAGGTGAGTCAGCTGTGATAACTCTTCAGGTAAGTCTGATAGTTGATTCCCCGAAAGATCCAGAATTTCTAGTGAATCGGCGAGATCCAATATTTCTAATGGAAACTCAGTGAGACCTTCTGATAGTTTTAAGCGCTTAATACCTTTAAGTTGCCCTGATTTTAATTGTTCTAGAGTATGCAAACCTTAGCCTTATGAATAGATGTTCGAGGCGCGTAGTTTACTTGTCTCAATTGAGAAAGGCGAGTATCCGCAACAATACTCGCCTAACTAATCTAACTGTTTAGGTGCCTGTCTGCTTTATCGAGCTGTAGCACTTTGGGAGTTACTGCGCTTGACCACCAATGGCACGCCAACACATATCAAAGCTATCATTGATGTACTTGGCTGATTGCTCTTGCGATAACTCGTCCTGTTCGATTAGCCAGTTTGCACAAATCAAAAAATGGCTGTGAATGAAGTGTCTAACAAGATTAATGTCTAACACCATTAACTCACCAGCCTCTTGTCCTTTCAGTACGATGTCATCGAGTGATGCGAACATCTGCGACACGATGACTTCACGAGTTTGAGTCGTTGGGTCAAAATGAACATTGGTGAAGAACTTCATGGCGACTGGGTTTTCTAATGCCCACTCAATCCCTGTCATCCACATGAATTTAAAGGCTTGATAGCGGTTTTGTTCAGCGACTTCTGCGTGCTGGTCAAGAGTAGAAAATAGCTCTACTTTCAGTTCACGAAACAGTTCATCAATCAGTAGAGATTTGTTTTCAAAGTGATGAAATAGCGTCGCTTTTGCTACACCTGCGGTCTTCGCTATCTGCCCAGTAGATGTGCCCTCTAACCCTTGTTGAGAGAAGAGTAGGAGCGCAGCATCTAGGATTTTTTGCCTTTTTGTAATCATCGATTCAGTACTTTGAACATCATTTTTTTGATTGGGTTGTTGTATGGAGGGTGCATCAACTTAGTGAAGTTGATCTTGCCTCGAGTCAACACGGTTTTCGCATGGCTAAACGTTTTGAAGCCTTCAATGCCGTGGTAGTGTCCCATGCCTGAAGGGCCAATACCACCAAACGGTGCGTCTTCTGCTGCTACATGTACTAGAGAGTCGTTAATACAAACACCGCCTGAGTGTGTGTCTGATAAGAATCGGTCTTGAGTCTGTTTATCGTGACTCATTAGGTACAGCGCAAGTGGACGTTCTCTAGTGGTGATGTAGCTTATCGCTTCTTCAATCGAATCATAAGGCACGACAGGAAGCACAGGGCCAAACAACTCTTCTTGCATTGCCACCATGTCATCATTCACTTCGGTGAGAAGGTGCGGTGTCATTCTATGGTTCACGTCGTCTTGTGCCTGCTCGGTGACGGTGTGTATCACAGCACCTTTTGACTTCGCATCGTCAACCACACTTTTTAATCGATTGTACTGGCGCATGTTAACCACTGAGGTTAAGTCTTTGCTCTCAATTCCCGCTTTATAGAGCTTCTTGAAGTAGCGCTTGTAAGCGGTGATAAATGCCTCGACTTTCTCTCGTGGCAGCAAGATGTAATCCGGTGCGACACAGATTTGACCTGCGTTCAAGCTCTTGGCAAACAAGATACGTTCAACGGCGTCAGCGACATCGAAATCAGGAGCGATGATGGTTGGAGATTTTCCACCTAGCTCAAGTGTCACTGGCGTTAAGTTCGCGGCTGCAGCTCTCATAACGTGCTTTCCTACAGCCGTCGACCCAGTGAATAGAATATGGTCGAACGGCAGCTGGCTAAATGCTGCGGAAACATCCGCTTCGCCTTCGATAATCGCAACCTGATTTTCACTGAACCCTTCTGCCAACATCGCTTTTAACACACGGTTGGTTGCAGGGGTGAACTCAGACATCTTAAGCATTGCCGTGTTACCTGCCGCCAACGCTGTGATCAGAGGACCTAAAGAGAGCATCACCGGGAAGTTCCAAGGAACAATAATACCGACCACGCCCACAGGCTGATAATGAACAGTAATCTTAGCTGGTGTTAGCATCAAACCGGCTTTACGTCGTGAAGGCTTCAACCATTTCTTAAGGTTTTTATCACTGTAATTGATTTGGTGTAGGGAAGGGGTGATGTCAGCGATTAAGCTGTCGTGCTTTGCTCGATGGCCATAATCTTCTGATACTGCCTCAATCAACTTTTCTTGATAACGCATTAGTAATGACTTGAGCGTTGCGAGATCGGCTCTTCTCTGTCCTAGTGTCGGATTTACATTATTGCGGTAGTGATCTTTTTGTCGGTTGAACAGTTGATCCATGTCGTTGGTGTTCGACGTGTTTGGTTCAAGGTCTAGATTATGACTCATAGTATCCCCTAAATTTGAATGCTGACCGATTGGTTGGTCGGTTGAAATTACAAGAATATCTAGCCGAATACAAGATATGCGCAAGAAAAGTTCAATAATTGAGCGGTTAAAACATTGAAGTGAGCGATTTTTAGTTGGAGGAAGGAAGTATTAATCGGCATTGAATTAGGGGACACCCGCTATGGCAGTGATAGTGAAAGTTCAGATTGGGAAGTGCTTATATTTGTCACAACTCTGACTTAACCTCACTCAATTTACTAAGAATCTTATGGTTCCTACACTTTTTGTCTCCCTAATTTTATGTGAGAAATTGCTTTATATTTAATGCGCTTCAGCCTGTTTTTTACCCTAAAACCTTGTAATTCCTTACCTGCCACTTTAAGTCGATCTGTCGATAAAAAAACGTAATCGTAACCACAAATATCAATGGTTGGACTCACTCTTAATAATATCGGTTAATGCAGCCAACAAATCGTTTTTGAACGCTTTTTGTTGGGTTATACCTCGCTATTCCAAAGAGGTATCTTCTGTCGATGGCCCTATAGTGTGAGGTCTCTAGAATTGGAAAATTCGGTTAATTTGGAACGCATCCGTGCTGAGTATAATGTAAAGCACTGGAGCCAAGGTTTTTATGGCATTGATGATAACGGTGAAGTGTATGTATCACCGAGCGAAACGGATCATCAAGTCCCACTAAGTAAGATCGTAAAACAGTTAGAGCAAAGAAATATTGGTTTGCCTGCTCTTGTGCGTTTTCCTCAAATCGTGCATCAGCGTGTGCACAATATCTGTAACGCATTTAACCAAGCGATCGAAGAGTATCAGTACGACAACCGTTACCTACTTGTTTATCCGATTAAAGTTAACCAGCAAAAAGAAGTGGTTGATGAGATCTTAGCGAGCCAAGCTCAATTAGAGCAGAAGCAGCTAGGCCTAGAGGCGGGCAGCAAGCCTGAGCTATTAGCGGTATTGGCGTTGGCTCAAAAAGCGAGCTCTGTGATCGTATGTAACGGTTACAAAGACAGAGAATACATCCGTCTTGCGCTGATTGGCGAGAAGTTAGGGCACAAGGTATTTATCGTTCTAGAGAAATTGTCTGAGCTTGATCTTGTTCTTTCTGAAGCGAAAGCGCTTGGTGTGAAACCTCGTTTGGGTTTACGTATCCGTCTTGCTTCTCAAGGTGCAGGTAAATGGCAAGCAAGCGGTGGTGAGAAGTCGAAGTTTGGCTTGTCTGCATCACAAGTGCTTACCGTTATCGAACGCTTGAAAGCAGAAGACCAGCTGGATGTTCTAGAGCTCGTACACTTCCACCTAGGTTCGCAAATGGCGAATATTCGCGACGTGCGCAACGGTGTGAGTGAAGCAGCTCGATTCTACTGTGAACTGCGTGATATTGGCGCTCAACTGAAGTTCTTAGATGTTGGTGGTGGTTTGGCGGTCGATTACGACGGCACGCGCAGCCAATCTTCAAACTCAATGAACTACGGCTTGCTTGAGTACGCTCGTAATATCGTGATGACAGTTGGGGACATTTGTAAGCTCTATAATCAGCCACAACCTGTGATCATTTCTGAGTCTGGTCGCTCACTGACTGCGCACCATGCTGTGTTGATCACCAACGTGATTGGTACTGAAAGCTACTCACCGGAAGATATGGCAGCGCCAGAAGCAGACGCACCACTGTTGCTTAACAACATGTGGAAGAACTTCTTAGAGCTCGATGCTGGTAACGATGACCGTGCGTTGATTGAGATCTACAACGACACGCAGAGTGATATTGCCGAAGCACACAACCAATTTGCGACCGGTATGCTGAACCTTCAGCACCGTGCTTGGGCTGAGCAGATGTCTTTGCGTATCAACTACGAGCTAAGCACTCGTATGAGCACAAAGAACCGTTACCACCGTCCAATTTTGGATGAGTTGAGCGAACGTTTAGCAGACAAGTTCTTCGTGAACTTCTCACTATTCCAGTCATTGCCAGACGCTTGGGGTATTGATCAGGTGTTCCCTGTATTGCCACTGAGCGGTTTAGACAATGCGGATGAGCGTCGTGCTGTGGTGTTGGACATCACTTGTGACTCTGACGGTACGATTGACCAGTATGTTGATGGTCAAGGCATTGAAACAACCTTGCCAGTACCAGCGTGGAACCCAGATGAACCATACCTGATGGGCTTCTTCCTAGTAGGGGCGTACCAAGAGATCTTGGGCGATATGCATAACCTATTTGGTGATACGCACAGTGTTGTGGTGAATGTTGATGAGAGCGGAGAAGCGAACATTGACTACATCAACGAAGGCGACACAGTAGAAGACATGATGCGTTACGTTCACATTGATATGGACCTAATTCGTCAGAACTACAAAGAATTGGTAACGGCTAAAGTACCAGCTCAAGAGCAGCAAAGCGTACTTGAAGAGTTAGAGCAAGGCTTGATGGGTTATACCTATCTTGAGGATTTTTAATGAACGATCTATTTACGAAACCAGATTACTCGCTGTATTCCAATGCGATGACGTTTATGCGCCGTCCATTGGTGCAGAACCCAATCGACAATAATGCTGATGTGGTTGTGCTAGGTGCGCCGTTAGATATGGCGACGTCTGGTCGACCGGGTGCTCGTATGGGCCCTGATGCGATTCGTCGTGCGTCAGTTAACTTGGCGTGGGAAGGCAAAAAATTCCCTTGGGACTTCAATGTATTTGAACACACCTCGGTGATTGATGCTGGCGACCTTGTATTTGATTGTGGTGATGCAGAAGACCTAACTCAACGTTTGGAAGCAGCAGCTGATGCGATTCTAAACAGTGGTAAAACTTTGTTAGGTTTAGGTGGCGATCACTTCATTACACTGCCTTTGCTTAGAGCGTACGGCAAGAAGTACGGTGAGATGGCGTTGATCCACTTCGACGCGCATACCGACACCTACAACCAAGGCAGCCGTTACGACCACGGCACCATGTTCTACCATGCACCAAACGAAGGCCTTATCTCGCCAGAACACTCGGTGCAGATCGGCATTCGCACGGAGTATAAGCAAGAAGGTCACGGCTTCAACGTCATTAATGCGATGCAAGCGAATGACATGAGTGTGGACGAGATCATTGCTCAAGTGAAAGGTATTGTTGGTGACAAGCCAGTGTATCTGACGTTTGATATCGACTGTCTGGATCCTGCATTTGCGCCGGGTACTGGCACGCCAGTGTGTGGTGGTTTGAACTCAGATAAAGTTCTGAAAATCATCCGCGGTTTGCAGGGCATCAACATGGTTGGTATGGACGTTGTAGAGGTTTCTCCAGCGTATGACCAAAGCGAAATTACAGCGTTAGCTGGTGCGACGATTGCGCTTGAGCTGCTTTATGTTTGGACTGCAAATCGCCTCGCTAAATCATAATGTTTCATCGGTAACAGCATAACGCTATATACTGGTTCTAAAGCCCACTAAGGTTCAACTTAGTGGGCTTTTTTGTTTTCTAACTATCCAACTGACTGAGCCATCACAAAGCCCCATAACGCTTATGGGAAAAGTTGGTTAATCTGCTGTCAAATATCTCTTATGCAACTTATTTTATTGGTTTTTTTGTGGTTTCTATAAATCAATAGCCTGCTTACTGTCTCAAATATGGGACTTACCTCTGCTTTGCTATTAACGCATATCTCACCTCTATTAATACCCCATATTCGCTAATGATTTATCAACCTTATTACTGTATATATTTATAAAACGAAGAGGTGCAATTACATTGTGCGTTTATTTGCATATAAATCAGCATCCTACTAACTTTTAACTCAGGTTTTCAAATCCCAGCCACAATACCTAGATTTGTGAAAAGACGTCTCGTCGCACAGACATGGCATTTTTTATGGGGAAGACTAGGCTTAAGAGTAAGTAAACTATAAAAAAACAGGTGAAATACTTCTCTCTTTTCAAGCCGATTGGGCATAACAATGGATTGCCATTGATGAGAGCTAAATATGTGTTTAATTAAAACCTGAAATTGCTATTACAAATAATTTTCACAGCTCTAGAGAATAGTGCTTTGTGACAACGGGGGATATATGGATATCGAAGTTTCGCGCCAGGTTGCGGTAGTTGAAGCAACTAGTGGAGATGTCGTCGTAGTTAAGCCTGACGGCAGCGCAAGAAAGATTTCAGTTGGCGATATCATCCGTGAAAATGAGATCGTGATTACGGCCAACAAGTCAGAGCTTGTATTAGGCGTTCAGAATGATTCGATTCCGGTTGGAGAGAATTGTGTTGGCTGTGTTGATGAGACTGCCGCATGGGTAGACGCTCCAGTCGCCGGTGAGGTTAATTTTGACTTACAGCAAACAGACGCAGAAACCTTCACCGAAGACGACTTTGCTGCAATTCAAGAAGCCATTTTAGGTGGTGCGGATCCGACTCAAATCTTAGAGGCAACGGCTGCTGGTGGCGGATTAGGTTCTGCAAATGCTGGCTTTGTGACGATTGATTATAACTACACCGAAACTCAGCCATCGACATTCTTTGAGACCGCTGGTCTAGCAGAACAAACCGTTGATGAAGACAGAGAAGAGTTCAGAACGATAACCCGTTCAGCTGGTGGTCAATCTATTAGTGAAGAGCTCCATGAAGGCTCGATATCAGGCAATACCTATCCTCAATCCTTAACGATTATCGAAACGATTGTTGCTGGTAGTTTGGCTCTCTCTCCTGATTCCTTCGCTCCAGAAGCACTATCCCTTGCTTCACTACTCAATGAACTAAACAGTGATATTACCTCAAGTGGTCAGCCCGTTACGTTCACTTATGATGCGGCGACCAATTCTATCGTCGGTGTTCTAGGTTCGGACGAAGTACTACGCATTGATATTGAAGCTATCAGTGTTGGAAATAACATTGAACTATCGCTGACCACAACAGTTTCTCAACCTATTGACCATGTGCCTTCTATTGGTGGTGGCCAGGTTTCTTATACTGGCGATCAAATTAATATTGCCTTTGATGTTCAAGGTGAAGATTCCGCAGGAAACCCGATAGCAGCACCAATCAGCGCACAAGTTACGGTGTTTGACTGGGAGGACCCGTCAGCAGAAAGCGTGACTATCACTAACGTTGAAACTAGTAGTGCAGCTATCGAAGGAACCTTTTCGATTATTGGAAGTGATCATCTTCAATCGGCAGTCTTTGATGTTAGTGCTCTGGACCAGTTTGATGGGTTGCTTAGTGATAATCAAAACACGCTTGCCAGACTTTCTGATGATGGAACAACGATTACTCTGTCCATCCAAGGCCGAGGTGAGGTTGTTCTCACTATCTCGCTTGATACCGATGGCACGTACAATTTCCAACAGTTTAAGCCAATCGAAGAAGTGAGCTCCGACACTCTTTTGTTTGCATTACCAATCACGGTTACCGATTTTGACCAAGATGTTGTAACCAATACCATCAACATTGCCATCACTGATGGTGATAGCCCTGTTATCACTAATGTTGACAGTATTGATGTTGATGAAGCGGGCATTGTTGGCGGCTCACAAGAGGGCACGGCGCCAGTTTCAGGCAGCGGCAGTATCACCGCGGACATTTTTGAAAGTGATATCATTGACCATTATGAACTTGAACCAGCAGAGTTTAATACTGGTGGCAGCTTGGTTTCAAATGGCGAGGCTGTGCTACTTGAGTTGATTGATGAAACCAACGGTGTAAGAACTTACGAAGGTTATGTTGAGGTCAATGGTTCGAGAATTACAGTCTTTGACGTTAAAGTCGATAGCCCTTCATTAGGCAGCTACGAATTTAATCTGTATGAAGAGCTTTCTCACCAAGGCGCTGAAGACGCGTTGTTGACCTTTGCATTGCCAATTTATGCCGTTGATGCAGATGGCGACCGCTCTGCACTATCTGGAGGTTCGAACACACCAGAAGCTGCTGAGATTCTCGTTAATGTCACAGATGATGTTGTTGAGTTAGTCGATAAGGTTGAATCTGTCACTGAGCCGACTTTAGCGGGCGATACCGTGGTTTCGTATAACCTATTCAACTTTGAAGGTGCAGATGGCTCTACAATTCAATCGTTTAATTATGATGGTGTTGATTACTCGCTAGATCAAAGCCTGCTCCTCGATGCTACTCAAACTTTCGGTTTTACTGAGGGTGTCGTCACTATCTCATTAAACGGTGATTTCAGTTTTGAAGTCGCTCGTGATATCGACCACTCAAGTAGTGAAACTATAGTAAAACAGTTTTCATTCTTAGCAGAAGACGGCGATGGGGACACTGATACTTCAACGCTTGAGTTAAGCATTACCGATGGTCAAAACCCGGCGATTAATCTGATTCCGCCTGTTACTTTATCTGAAACGAATCTAGCTGATGGTTCTACACCAAGTGGAAGCACAGTAAACACAACCAATACGATTACCTTTACCGCTGGTAGTGATGATGTGGCGAATTTCCGCATTGAGCCAACCGAGTTCAATGTAGGTGGTACACTCAAATCGAATGGTTTTGTGGTAGAGATAAAAGAAGATTCAGCGAATCCGGGCACATACATCGGCTTCATTACCGATGGTTCAAATACTGAAATACCAGTGTTTACGATTAGCTTCTCGGCCACCACTCTTGGTGAATACACCTTTACTTTGTTGGAAGCGTTGGACCATGTGGATGGCCTAGATAAAAACGATCTAAGCTTTGATCTTCCAGTTTATGCGGTAGACAGCGATGGCGATGACTCATTGGTCTCGCAACTTAATGTGACTATCGGTGATGATGTTCAAATCATGCAAGATGGCACATTAGATATTGTTGAGCCTAATCTGGCTGACGGTAAGGTTACAACGAATACTATCGATGTAATGCCGGATCAAAGTGCAGATGGCGCGACGATTACTCAGTTCACCTATGACGGTCAACTTCGAACGCTTGACCAGAATGATACTGGCGAGCAACAGTTTAGTTTCACTGAAGGCGAGTTGTTCATCACGCTGCAAGGTGAGGTGCGATTTGAACCAAACCGCGATCTCGACCATACCACGAGCGAAGACATCGTGAAGTCGATTGTGGTGACCTCAAGTGACTTCGATAAAGATTCGGTTACTTCAACGGTTACACTGACCATCACTGATGGCGATATCCCAACCATTGATGTTATTCCAACGGTTAGCTTATCTGAAACTCATCTGAGTGATGGTTCGAACCCGAATGGTAGTGCGGTTAGCCAAACAGAAACCATCACTTTTACCAACCAAAGTGATGATGTTGAAAAATTCCGCTTGGAGCCGAGTGAGTTTAATACTGGCGGTACTCTAAAATCTGATGGTTTAGTGATTGAGATTCGAGAAGAGCCAGCGGGATCGGGTAACTACATTGGCTTCACCACCGACAATTCAAATGTCGAGACCACAGTCTTCACACTAGCATTTAGTAGCACGACATTAGGCGAATACACCTTTACGCTGATAGAAGCGATTGACCACACACCAATTCAAGGTAACAACGACCTAACGTTTAACTTGCCAGTGTACGCAGTCGATAGCGATGGCGATGATTCTCTAATGTCGCCTCTTGCAGTGACGATCACCGATGATATCCAGGTCATGGCAGATAGCGCGTTTACGATTGAAGAGCCGACTGTGGCTGATTTAGCCACGGGCACACCGACAACCACGACCGTGAATGTTCTTGATCAAGAAGGGGCTGACGGCACGACCATCACCCAAATCAATTATGACAACGGCACAGTGTTTACGCTTGACCAGAGCAATACGGGAGAGCAGAAATTTGTGGTTGCTGAAGGTTCGCTCTATGTCACGCTGCAAGGTGATGTGCGCTTTGAACCAAACCGTAATCTCGACCATACAAGTGGAGACATCGTTAAGTCGATAGTTGTGACTTCAAGCGACTCAGATAATGATGTTGTTACTTCTACGGTCACGTTGACTATTGCTGATGGTGACATCCCAACGATTGATAATGTCCCGAGTGTTACTTTATCCGAAACTAATTTGAGTGATGGTTCTACGCCAAGCGGTGCTGCAGTAAGTCAAACAGAGACGATTACCTTCACTAATCAAAGTGATGATGTGGCGAGTTTCCGTATTGAACCGACAGAGTTCAATGTTGGTGGGGCGCTCAAATCAAATGGGCTGGTGGTTGAGCTAAAAGCAGACCCAAGCACACCAGGTAGCTATATCGGTTTTGTGACTGATGGTTCGAACGTCGAAACCAACGTGTTCACGATCAGTTTCTCTAGTGCTAACCTAGGCCAATACACTTTCACTTTATTGGAAGCGTTAGACCATGTGGATGGTTTAGCGAACAACGATCTGAGCTTTGACCTTCCTGTTTATGCGGTAGACAGCGACGGCGATGATTCATTGGTGTCACAGTTGAATGTGACCATCGGTGATGATGTTCAAATCATGCAAGATGGGGCTCTAAATATTGTCGAGCCGACGGTTGCTGATTTAGCGGCGGGAACACCGACAACAACGACCGTTAATGTGTTTGATGAAGAAGGGGCAGACGGTGCGACCATCACGCAATTCACTTATGATGGCGGGGCTGTATTAACGCTTGACCAGAACAATACTGGTGAGCAGAAGTTCGTTGTTGCTGAAGGTTCACTGTATATCACTATCCAAGGTGACGTTCGCTTCGAGCCGAATCGTAATCTCGACCATACTAGTGGAGATATCGTGAAACAGATCGAGGTCACCTCAAGCGATTTCGATAAGGATACAGTGACCTCTACCGTCACCCTGACGATTACCGATGGTGATATCCCGACCATTGATACGGTGCCAAGCGTTACTCTGTCTGAAAGCAACCTTGCTGATGGCTCAGCGTCAAGTGGTAGTGCTGTAAGTCAAACTGAGACGATTACCTTTACTAGTCAAAGTGATGATGTGACCAGTTTCCGCATTGAACCAACCGAGTTCAATGCCGGCGGTGCTCTCAAATCGAATGGGTTTGCGGTAGAGATAAAAGAAGATTCTGCTAATCCTGGCACTTATATCGGCTTCATTACTGATGGTTCAAATGCTGAAATTCCGGTGTTCACGATTAGCTTCTCGACCACGAACCTTGGTGAATACACCTTTACTTTATTGGAAGCGTTAGACCATGTGGATGGCCTAGCAAACAATGATCTGAGCTTTGATCTTCCGGTTTATGCGGTAGACAGCGATGGCGATGATTCTTTGGTGTCTCAACTTAATGTAACCATCGGTGATGATGTTCAAATCATGCAAGATGGCACTCTAGATATCGTTGAGCCAAATCTGGTTGATGGCACGGTAACAACCAATACCATTGATGTAATGCCAAACCAAAGTGCTGATGGTGCAACGGTTACTGAGTTTTCTTTTGGTGGCATCGTTAAAACGTTGGATCAGAGCATCGTAGGCGAACAGCAATTCAGTTTCACAGAAGGTGAGTTGTACATCACCCTTCAAGGTGAGATGCGCTTTGAGCCCAACCGTAACTTAGACCATTCCGTTAGTGAAGACATTGTTAAGTCGATAGTCGTGACATCCAATGACTTTGATAACGATCCGGTGACAGCAACCGTTACTTTGACCATAACCGATGGCGATAACCCGACTATCGATGCTGTTCCGAGTGTGGCACTTGAAGAAGCGGATCTGGCTGATGGCTCATCACCAAGTGGTAGTGCGGTTAGCCAAACAGAAACCATCACGTTCACGAATCAAAGTGATGATGTTGAAAAGTTCCGCTTAGAGCCGAGTGAGTTTAATACTGGCGGTACCCTGACATCTGATGGCTTTGTGATTGAGATTCGAGAAGAGCCTGCGGGATCGGGTAATTACATTGGCTTCACCACCGACAATTCAAATGTAGAAACCACGGTCTTCACACTTGCATTTAGCAGCACGACTTTAGGTGAATACACCTTCACTCTTTTAGAAGCGATTGACCACACACCAATTCAAGGTAATAACGACCTAACGTTCAACTTGCCTGTGTACGCGGTTGATAGTGATGGTGATGACTCTCTGATGTCGCCTCTGGCTGTAACGATTACCGATGACATTCAAGTCATGGTGGATGGCGCTCTCAGCATTGAAGAGCCGACTGTGGCTGATTTAGCCTCGGGCACACCGACAACCACGACTGTGAATGTTCTTGATCAAGAAGGTGCAGACGGTACGACCATCACCCAAATCAATTACGACAACGGCACAGTGTTTACGCTTGACCAGAGTAATACGGGAGAGCAGAAGTTTGTGGTTGCTGAAGGCTCGCTCTATATCACGCTGCAAGGCGATGTGCGCTTTGAACCGAACCGCGACCTTAATCACTCGGGCGGGGATATCGTCAAGTCGATAGTCGTCAGTTCAAGCGACTCTGATAGTGATGTGGTGACTTCGACAGTAACGCTAACCATTACCGATGGCGATCTACCAATCATCAACGTCATTCCTGGTGTGAGTCTTTCTGAGGTCGATCTGGCTGATGGCTCTGCGCCAACGGGCAATCCAGTATCGATGACTCAAGTGATTACCTATACCGAGGGTAGTGATGATGTTAGTCATTTCAGAATTGACCCTGCTCAGTTCAATACTTCGGGGGCTTTGAAGTCGAATGGCTTAGAGGTTGAGATTAAAGAGCAGCCAGCGAACTCTGGGAACTATATTGGATTTGTAAAAGACGGTGCTAACGTAGAAACCAACGTCTTCACGATCAGCTTTTCAACCACCAATTTAGGGCAATACACGTTTACGCTGCTTGAAGCGTTAGACCATGCAGATGGCTTGCAGAACAACATCTTAAACTTCGATGTACCTGTGATAGCTGTGGATACCGATGGTGATGAGTCTGCGATGTCACCAATGACAGTGACCATTACCGATGATGTACAAGGTGTACAAGACGGTTCATTGAATATTGTTGAGCCTTCACTGGCGGATCTCGTGGCGGGCACTCCAACTACGCCAACCATCGATGTAATGCCGACTCAAAGTGCTGATGGCGCAAAGGTCACCCAATTTATTTACGATGGTGGTACAGCCGTCACGTTAGATCCGAATGTATCGACAGAGCAGGTGTTTACCGTAACCGATGGTTTACTGTACATCACGATTGAAGGCGAAGTTCGTTTTGAGCCAAATCGAAATCTGGATCATTCTGCGGGTGATATTGTTAGAACGATTGTTGTAACGACCAGCGACTTTGACAACGATACTGATACCGCGGATGTCACATTAACGATCCAAGATGGGATTGATCCGGTCATCGATGTTGTTCCTAGCGTGAACTTATCGGAAGTGAACCTAGCAGATGGCTCAACGCCGAGTGGTTCTGCGGTGAGTTCAACACAAACCATTACCTACACCGTGGGTAGTGATGACTTAAGCCACTTTAGAATTGCGACCAACGAATTCAACCCTGGTGATGTTCTGAAATCAAATGGTCTTGTTGTTCAGCTAAAAGAAGATCCTGCTTCACCTGGCGATTACATCGGATTTACTGATGATGGGGCGGGTAACGTAACCAATGTATTCACCATTGATTTTGATAGTGTCAATAAAGGTCAGTTCACCTTCACGCTGATTGAGGCACTCGATCACGTTGATGGCGCTCTCAATAACGACCTTAACTTCAACTTGCCTGTTTATGCAGTGGATACTGATGGTGATGACTCAGTTAAGCGTGATGTTGTTGTCACCATTCAAGATGACCTGCAACAAATGCAAGATGGCACGTTAACCATCACAGAGCCAAATACTGGCACACCAACGACCTCGACCGTTGATGTTTTGCCTACGCCAAGTGCTGATGGGGCAACTATTACACAGTTCACCTATGACGGTGGAGCTGCGATTACTTTGGATCAAAGCATCAGCGGTGAGCAGGAATTTGTTTTCACTGAAGGCTCGCTGTTTGTCACTTTGGATGGCGATGTGAGGTTTGAACCAAATCGTAATCTTGACCACTCTGCAGGCGACATTGTTAAGCTGATTGAATTTACTTCATCTGATTTTGATAAGGATATTTCCTCTTCAACGGTCACACTCACTATCGTTGATGGTGATGGACCAACGTTGAATGTAGTGCCGAGTGTTAGCTTGTCTGAAAGCTTACTGGCTGATGGTTCAACGCCGAGTGGCAGCCCAGTCAGCGTGACCCAAACCATTACTTCACTTGCAAGCAGTGATGACATCGAGAAAATTGTCGTCGAAGTAGGGTTGTTTAATAACAGCGGTGTATTGAAGTCTGATGGCCTTGAGTTGAGCTTGCGTGAAGAGCCTGCTGGTTCAGGTGACTACATAGCATTCACAACGGATGGCTCGGGTATTGAGAAAGTTATCTTCACTCTAGAATTTGATAACACCAACCCGAGTGAGTACACGTTTACTTTGTTAGAGCGTTTGGATCATGTAGACGGATTAGGAAACAACGATCTCAGCTTTGATTTGTCTGTGTATGCACAAGACACCGATGGCGATATTTCAACGTCTAAACCGCTTTCTGTGACCATCAGTGATGACGTTCAATTGATGCAATCTGGTGCTCTTAGCATCACAGAGCCAAGTACGGGCACGCCTACCACAACGACATTTGATGTGATGCCTGCACAAAGTGCCGATGGCGCCACCATAACCAAATTTACTTATGGTAGTCAGCCTGAAGAATCTCTGGTGCAAAGCAATACTGGTGAGCAAGAGTTCGTATTTACGGAAGGTTCGCTGTTTATCACGCTTGAAGGTGATATGCGCTTTGAGCCGAATCGAAATCTGGATCATTCTGGTGGTGACATCGTTAAGACCATTACCGTGACATCAGAAGATAAAGACGGCGATAGTGTCACTTCGACTGTGACACTGACGATTTCAGATGGTGCTCCACCGGTAATTGATACGGTACCAACGGTTGCATTGGAAGAAGCGAATCTTGTGGATGGCTCATCTCCGAGCTTACCTGTGAGCCAAACTGAAACGATTACTTTCACAGCGGGAAGTGATGATGTGCGTCATTTCCGTATTGATACCACCCAGTTCAACACGTCGGGCGATTTGAAAGCGGATGGTTTGGTGGTTCAGTTAAAAGAAGATCCTCTAAATAGCGATCATTATATTGGTTACGTTGAAAGTGGTGGTGTCCAAACCGATATTTTCACTATCACTTTTAGTAGTGTGGTGCTAGGCGAATACACGTTCACTTTATTGGAAGAGCTCGATCATCTGCCTGTGCAAGGCAACAACGATCAAATCTTCACTTTACCAGTGATCGCAGTCGACCAAGACAATACCGATTCTGTGATGAAACCTCTTACGGTTACTATTACTGATGACGTGCCAGTCATAACTGATACGACGGTTGCGAGTACGTTTGTGGTTGATGAAGATGACTTGGGCTCTGTGGTTTCACAAGCGACAGGTGCATTTGTTACCACAGAAGGTGCTGACCAAGTAGAGGTTTACGAACTGCGCAATATCTCTGCGCTTGAAGCGACATTGACCTCTGGAACTGAAGCGATTTCTATTACAGAAGTCACAGGAGCCGCGAACACAACCACCTATCAAGGTACGACGACAAGCGGTACTCCTATCTTCACGCTCGCGTTAGCGAATGACGGCTCTTATACGTTTACGTTGTTAGGTCCTCTAAACCATCCAACAAGCCCGAATTCCAATACCTTAACGATTCCATTCGATGTCGTTGCGGTTGATGGTGACGGTGATGACTCTAATCAATATGTATTGCCAATCGAAGTGCTCGATGATGTGCCAGTAATGAGTGCGCCAACAGGTGAAACGGTTGTTGATGAAGATGATCTTGCTGGGGTTGGTTCGGATCAATCCGAAGATACCTTTATTAACGGACTATTCACGGTTGATGAAGGTGCCGATGGCGTTGTTAAGTATGAACTGGTCGATGAAGACTTAGTTATCGCGGGCTTAACCTCTGATGGAGAAAGCTTAGAGTGGCTGCCTGTTTCACAAAGCGGCACAACCTTCACTTATGTTGCTCAGACGGTAACCAGCAATCAGCCTGTGTTTGAAATCATTTTTGATACCTCAAATAACAGTTATCAATTTGAGTTGTTCAAACCACTTAAACACCCTGATGGCACGGATGAAAACACCATAGAGCTTGATTTCTCTGTCGTGGCCGAAGATTTCGACCAAGACCAGTCGAATGCTATCGATTTGAAAATTACCGTGACTGATGATGTTCCACTGGTGACAACCCAGTCGATTACTCGTCTTGAAGGTCAGGGCTATGGTAACTCCAAAGTCGACATGTTTGCCAATGCGACGGATGTGGGTGCTGATGGTGCTGTTCTGAGTCGAATTGAAGGTATTACTAGCAATGGCGCTGATATCGTTTTCCGTACAGGAAATAGTGGGCCTTACAGTGATGGTTTCGATTTAAACAATGGTAGTCAAGAGGTTCGAGTATACGAGCAGACCAATGGAGGTGTTGATACCCGTGAACTTGGTCGATTGCGTATTAACTCAAATGGTGAGGTTGAGTTTAGAGCTAACAGTTATCTAGAGCATAACGGTGAGACAATAGATTTCTCTATTAATGTGATTGCAACAGATGGGGATTTAGATACATCAGAAACACCATTAGATATCACTATTACAGATCGAAATTCGTCAGCTATCTCGCTGAAAGTGACTACGTTTGAGGATGCGGGTAGAGATTTAACGATACCTTACGCATCGGGTGACGAACCCGCTTTTGAGAATGATCAAGATAACCAAAGTGGTCTGCCTAATGCGCCAGCGCAAGTTGCTCTGCAAGTTAACTTATACGACCAAGATAACAATGAATCTATTGGGCAGTTGACGATTAAAAGCCCGAATGGAGGTGACAGTCACCAAGGTACTTTTTATTACTTTGATAGTGTTAGCTCTAAGTACATTGAATTAGTGCCTCAGCCAAATGGGAGCATTATATTTGGTCCTCCTCAACTCGAACAAAGCTTTGCTCCAAATCCGAATGAACCAAGACAAACTATCGCGACGATAGAAAACCTATTTTTCGTCCCTGATCAACACGCTAGTTCAGATGAAACTGGTGGCCGAGTTCGCTATGAACTCGAAATTGATAACAATGGTTCACTGGATCACACTATCAATTCAAACTTCAGAATCGAAATTGAAGCGGTGGCGGACATCGCGACTTGGGATGACGCCAATAGCACGTATCAATATCAAGTGAATGAAGATGAAGACAATGTCACGCTGCAGTTGAATGCAGAGTCACAAGACAATAGCCAAACGGAAACCATCACTTATGAGCTTGAAGCTGTTCAAGGCGACGGCAAGTTTGAATTACTTGATCAAAGCGGCAATGTTTTAACACCAGTTAATGGTGTTTACGTTATCGCTGCTGCAGATATTAATAGCACTGTGGTTAACCCAATCGATAACTTCTCTGGGCAAATTGAATTCAAAGCGACAGCCATTACAGAAGAGGCACACAACCCATACGATGACTCGGCGAATGGTGGAGCAAACGATAAGACAACTGCTCGCTCTGTCGAACAGAATATTATCATTGATGTGACTGCCGATGCCGATCCGGGAACCTTCAGTGTTAACAGGATTCGTATTAACGAAGACAACATTGATGATCCAGATTATATCGGTCCTCTGGCTAACAAAGATGCCTTCACGCTGGACGAAGTGATCACCATGAACGGCTCGGTGGACGCTGACGGCTCTGAAGAGTTGTTTGTTCGTATCAGCAATATTACTGAAGGTGCGGTGCTCTATTTCCTAGGGACCACGAATGTCGTTCCAACGGTCACTATTAATGGTATCGATTACCAAGAAATAGCGTATTCCGATTTAGCAAACGTTGAGGTTGTTCCAACCAAACACAGCAATGTAGATTTCACCTTCGATGTAACGGGCGTAGTCAAAGACACTGCAAACCTATCAACGGGTGCTCAAGTCGATGAAGAAATCCTGGGGACTAAAACGGTTAATGTTGAGGTGAAAGGTGTTGCTGATACTCCTTATGGCGGAACGAATGGCACGGCTTGGAGTGCTATTACAGACGGCTCTGTAAATGGTGTGCAAACGACGATTCAAGAGAGCCAAAATGGCGATAGCTATGCCGAGCTTGATTTCACCGTATTGTCGGGTGAGAGAAAACCGGAGACTGGCACCACACCATTACCGGACGATGGTTCAGAATCCATAACCGTTATCCTTTCGGGTATTCCTGATGGCGTAATTCTGGAGGATGGGGACGGTACGGTTATTGACCTTAACTTTGTCGGTTACGAAACCGGGCCGGGTGGTAGCCCTGACTTATCTAAACCTATCTATGAAGCTAATATTACTGAGGCGGGTAAAACGTCAGGGATCCGTATCAGACCTGTGGACTCTTCAACTGAGAATATTCATATTCAAGGTAAAGTGATTGTGACTGAGAACGATGGTCACACGCTTACGTTCGATCAAGAAATTCGAGTGCTAGTCGAACCTAAAATCGATACTTCTGCGACGTACAACACGGTTACTAATGGTGATGAAGATACCGCGATCAACATTGATTGGCATCCAGAGGGCACTGATTATATTGATGATGATGAACATTTCACCTCGATAGTCATCAGTGACATTCCGAATGATGTTGAAAGTGTTGTGGTTAATGGCGATGTTACATGGGCTTACGATGCCGCTGCAGGTACTTTAACCATCACTCCGAAGAGTGGTCAGACGGCAGAAGACTTTACTCAGATCGCGCTGAACAATAACTTTATCCAGATAACGCCAGCTCAAGATTCGAGCACCGACTTTACGCTTAATACGGTTGTAATGATTGAAGAAAGAGATCATGAGTATGTTGATGCAACTGATCCTGGTCAGGGGATTGCAACAGCCACAATCACGGGCTCGATTGATGTGCGTGTAAGACCGGTTGTTGAACCTGGAGATGCCGACAACAAGATTGTTGTTTCAAACGAAAATGGCACTGGAGATCTCACTACGATTACGGCTGATGCTAATGGCGTAATTAAATTTACAACGAACAGTGATAACACATCAATTTCGGATGAATACGTTGTCCGATACCAAGAAACAGATTTAAGCACAGTAGAAGAACAAGTCGATGAAGTGATAGTCCAGTTAACTAATACCGACGGAAGTGCGCTGTCTGATGAAGTGTTGGGACAACTCGTCGTTAACGGGGCTGCATACGAAGGTGGTGGCCGTTGGGTTGTAACCAATGAAGATGCCTTCAGCGTCAGTGCTCCTCGTGGGCTAGATTTCACCCCTGCCAATGATGCAGATGATGTCGTTACTGATTTCAATGATATCAAGATGACAATTTTCACCTTGGTATCAGATCCTGGTGATGCTAACAATGAGACGTCTGCTCAAGTGCAACGTACGGGAGAGGTCACGCTTTCTTATCCTGAAGTGCTGACAGCCCCAGATAAAGTTGCTGCTGACATTGCTCTAGTGCCAGACAGTGTTATTGATGCCATTGAAGATACACAACTCGATCTTGGTATAGCATTAAATAGCTTGATTACCTTCTCGGGTGAAGACGACTCGACTGACCAAGTAACGATTGTTATCGACGACAGCATCACTATAAATCCAGGAACGCCAAATGAAGTTACATTCCCAATCAGCGTATCTGGCAATAGTGATATTGATTTCGTTAACGGAAAATATGTATTTGAGACAACCGTAGAACAGGGTGTTTCAACAGACTTTGCTGGGTTGCTGCTCAATTTACCTGCAGACTATTCTGGTGACTTTAGGTTGCCAATCTCGATCGTGACTAAAGACCTTCTATCGGGTGATGAGAAGACGTTAGACACAGAGGTGGTTATTAAGGTAGCACCAGATGCAGAAACGGACCCAACAATTGAAGTTAATGTTGTAGGCTCTCTTGATGATCTCTTCAATCCTGTTGATAACGACGGCCAGGCTGGACAAGATCCAGTAGGTTACGAAGACACCTATATTCAGCTCGACTTCAACTCGACCATTTCGGATCAAGTTTCAGGTTTAGAAGGTGGTCAAGAAGAGTTTACGTCCATTACCTTGACCTTGGATGATCCTTCGGTAGGGGCATTCTATGACGATACGGGCGCGTCATTAGGAACAACTGTGACGTTTAATCAAGCTGAAATCGCGGCTGGTGCACTCGATAACGTGCTCTTTAGGGCAATAGCGAATTATCCAACTGGAAATGATATTAACCAAGTGCAGATTAATGTCAGCGGCACAGTGACAGATACAGCATCCTATAATGATCCTGCTTCTCCTGTAGGCACTGCAGCAGACTCAGACACTTTCAATACGAGTGTTAGTTTTGATGTTGTTCCGGTTGTCGATGATGTACTTGTCACAGGGCCGGGCAGTGACCCTGATGTGATTGAGATTACGGGTAATGAAGATCAGCCTATTTCACTGTCTGGAACAGGGCCAGTATCTATTGCATTGACTGACCTCGATGGCTCTGAGCAGTTTGTTTCGGTTAAGTTTACAGGTGTGCCAGACGGCTTCTTGATGAGTGCAGACTCGGGTTCAGCTTACACGATAAAGAACAACGGTGGAGGTGAATGGAGTGTTCAACTACCGCAAGCCTCAGGGCTGTCATTTGACTTGAGTGAGTTGTCGATTTTACCTCCTAAAAATTTCAGTGGTACCGCTGAGTTTGGCGTTGAGGTCTTCACTCAAGAATCTTTGTTGGGTGTGCCTACTGCGGCGGCAAATCTACCAAGCTTCAAACTGCATGTGGTACCTGTGGGCGATGATGTAGATACCAACCCAACCGATTCTGTGACAGGCAATGAAGGTCAAAACATTGATATCGAAATCAATGCGACGATTTTGGATAAAGAGCTATCTGCAACCGGAAGCGGCACTTATACCGAGAATGCGCCCGAGACACTTCGAGTAGAAGTTGCTGGTGTTCCTCAAGATGCCTCTATCTACCATCTAGATGGAACCACCTTGGCTAGCTATGATTCAGTGACACAGATCTGGACTCTTGATGTTCCGGCTCAGTCGCTAGATAAGATCGTATTTAACTCCGGTGAGCATAACAGTGACACAGGTAATGTGCTGGGCATTAATGGCCCACTACAGATTACCGTTCGCTCTGTTGATACGGACGCTGATAACACGGAATACTTAGGTACTCCAACGAGCTTCGATGTTGATTTAGTGATTGATCCTATTAACGATCAACCAACGTTTGTGAATGTCACCAACATTGAAACGCAAGAAGACTCAAGTGGTGTGGCGATTGACAACTTTAGCATCTACGACGTAGACGCTAATTTTGATAACCCGGATGCACCGTATGTACTGACGTTGGAAATTGACCAAACATTGCCGGGAGCACAGGGCGTATTTGAGTTTACAAGCTCTCCAGATGTGACGTTTGTATTGCAACCTGATGGCTCGCTGGTGATTACGGGTAAAGAGGCCGACATCAATACGGCATTGACCAATGGAGCGGTGACCTTCAAACCAGACCCAGACCAGAATTACCTTAGTCAGGGTGGGTTAGTGACGATCAATGCAACGCTCGATGACGGTGGTAATAACGGTCTGATTGACGCGGGTGATCCGAATACCGCTCAAACCAATCAAACTACCTTCACCATTAAGGTGACGGAAGTGAATGATGCTCCGGTGGCAAACAACGTTGATCTGGGCTCGATTGCCGAGGAAGGCCAGCTTGTTATCGTTGAAGGTGATTTAATTACAGCAAGCTCTGACCTTGAAAATCATAACCTCACCGTAACGGGTGTGACCCTTACTCAAGGCCAAGGTCAATTACAGCGCTTTGAAAACGCTGGTGGTGCTGATAACGCTGCGATTACGGGCCCATTTTGGATATTTACGGCTGCTGATGATTTCAACGGTGACGTTAAATTCGATTACAGCATCATCGATGATGGTACCACCAACGGTGTGGATGACTTCCTAACAGACAATGCGGAAATCAGCCTTGTAGTAACAGAAGTCAATGACCAACCGGTAGCAAGCAATGTTGACTTGGGTACCATGCTTGAAGAAGGTCAGTTGATCATCAAAGCTGAAGACCTGATTGCAGCGACGACCGATCCTGAGGGCGATGCCATCACCGTGACTGGAGTCGTTATCGACCAAGGTCAGGGGCAGCTTCAGAAGTTCGAAAATATCGGTGGTGCGGACGACAACTCGATTGATGGCCCATACTGGGTATTTACGGCTGCAGATGATTATAACGGGGACGTTAAGTTCACTTATACCGTAGAAGACAATGGCACGACTAACGGTGCTGATGACTTCTTAACGGATACTGCAGAAATCAGCGTTGTGGTGACAGAAGTGAATGATCAGCCAGTGGCAACCAATGTTGACTTGGGTACCATGCTTGAAGAAGGCCAATTGATCATCAAAGCTGAAGACCTGATTGCAGCGACGACTGATCCTGAGGGCGATGCCATTACCGTAACTGGAGTCGTTATCGACCAAGGTCAGGGACAGATTCAGAAGTTCGAAAATGTCGGTGGTGCGGATGACAACTCGATCAACGGCCCATATTGGGTATTCACAGCGGCCGATGATTACAATGGCGACGTTAAATTCATTTACACCGTGGAAGACAATGGCACAACCAACGGGGCTGATGACTTCCTAACGGATACAGCAGAAATCAGTGTTGTGGTGCAAGGCGTTAACGATACGCCTATTGTTAATGGTGACAACGTCACTAATTTAATTGACGAAGACGCCGGTCAGTTGTTGAGTGGCATTAATGTCACTGACCCCGATTATGTTGATTCCTATGCTAATGACTTAATGACAGTCACGCTGACAGTGGATTACGGCACATTGAATGTAGTACTCCCAGCAGGGACGACTGTGATGGTTAACGGCAACAACACCGGTTCGATCATCTTAGTCGGTACTCTTAACGATTTGAATGCTCTGATTGATACGCCAACCAGTCCAAGTGGTGTTTACCTCGATGCGAGCTTGTCTCCAACCAATAGCATTGGATTGGAAGTCATCGCCAAAGACAGCGGTAACCCTTCTGGTATCGCGATTGAAACTGCGCCAGTGGTTTATAACATCGCGGTGACACCAGTGGCGAATGCGCCAACCTTGTCTATTGATCCGGCATTCAACTATGTGAGAAATATTACGACCAGCTCATCTGTGGTCGCTAATAGTGGAGTCGCTTTAGTTGGAATTGTCGCTGCATTGACGGACATTACTGAAGAGTTAACGCTGAAGATCAGTGATGTTCCGGATGGTGTTGATGTAACCAGTGATGTGGGTACGGTTTCGCTGGTGGGTGATACTTGGATAGCGACCGCTGATGCGATTGATAGTCTAAGACTCGTCGAGCAGTCATCATTAGGTAAACCGTTAACCCCGGGTAATTACACCTTGAAAGTTGAGGCGGTATCTGAAGAGGCGGACAACAACGATATTGCGATATCTCAAAACATCGATCTGAATCTCAATATTGTTGCCAATCCAATAGATCTCGATCTGTCTTCTGAAACAGACGATGTGCAACTTTTAGCGAGTAACTTTGATACCAACCTCACTGGCGGTGCTGGAAATGACCGACTTGTAGGTGGAGCGGGTGACGATACGCTGGTTGGCGGTGATGGTAACGACACACTCATTGGTGGCGGCGGTTCCGATATTCTAACCGGTGGCAATGGTATGGATTCGTTTGTATGGCTCAATATTGAAGATGGCGTTGAAGACACCATTACCGATTTCAATCTATCTGAAGGCGATCAGATTGACCTACGAGAGGTGTTGCCGGAACTGAAGGATGCCACTGTAAACATGACGACGCTGTTACAACATATCGATGCAAAAGTGGATGGAAATGATGTAGAGCTAACCATCAACCCTGATGGTTTGGGTACCACAGAGCAAGTGATCGTGGTTGAAGACCTTGCTCCTCAGTTAACGCTAAGTGGCACCATGCCGTCAGATATTTTGGATGCGTTAGTGCAACAGAATGTCATCACTCACGGTTAACGCGCCCTAGGTATTAGAATCTAACGATTAAACTAAAGGCGAACCATAAAACCAAACGAAATAGGCCAGCAATGCTGGCCTATTTTTTGTTACGGTATAAATCGAAAACAATTTATTTCAAAGAGTTGTGGATCAGAAACTCTTCTTCAACACCTATTCATGCACAGTTACATGAATGCTCGTTTTGATAATGATTAACCCTATATAGATGAGCTCTATGAACTATTTAATATAGGGTTGGTTATATAAAGTTAGCATGTACAGAACTAGCTTTGGGTAGGCATCCACACTTGTTTAGATATGACTTTGTGGTCTTTGAAGGTCAGTTCTTCAACCTTGTCACCGTTAGTATTCCAGCGAGTGAGTTTCCCGTTTGCCACTTCGCCTTCGTCAAATTTCGCTTGGCTAGCTTTGTTGCCATTTGGATAGTAATCCGTTACCAGCCCATCTTTTTGTCCGTCACTGTATTCTGCCGTTAGGCTTTGTTCGCCATTTGGATACCATCGAGAAGCAACACCCGACAGTTCATTGTCTTTATAATTGAGCTCTGCTTTTTTCTGCCCATTGGGGTACCAGGTTTCGGCTTTACCTTGCAGTTCACCTTTGACGTAGTTCACTTTAGAAGCGACTTGACCATTTGGATACCAGTTGGTTTCTAAGCCAAGTTCTAGGCCATCGGCAAACTGAGCCTGGGTCGCGATTTGGCCATTATCGAACTTCTCTTCAAATTGACCGGTAAAGGGTTTTGAGTGGTTTACTTGGTAAGCCACGCCTTTGCGCATCTGTAAGTAGTCGACAGCATCTTCGCTGGTGGCCGCATAGCTCATAGAAGATACCGTACTAAGAGCAATTAAGATTGGAACGTATTTCTTCATAATGACACCTTTTTAATGGACGGGGAAAATGTAATCGGTGTGTTAAAAGCATTCCATTTTCCCGAACGGCTGTCAGTACTTATTACTGGTTTTCAAGTTTTCACTATTGGTGTGTCGTATTGGGGAACTTTATTTGATTTTCGATTTGATGGTGAAATCGAGCCATCGATAAGTACTTGAGCCTAAGGTTTGTATTTATGCAGCAGATCCCAAGGGATATGGCATAAGTGGTGATCTTCAGGGAAGTGGCTTAGGTGATGCTGGTGGATGTCGTCGCTGGCAACATAGTTGGTCAATGGCAACACCTCAACAGCGATACAGTCGGCGTCATTTCTTGAAGCAATATAGTGTTTAGCTTCTGTTAAGTGTTTCGCATCAGTGCTGTATACGCCTGTTCGGTATTTCTCTCCCACATCGACACCTTGTTTATTGACGCTGTAAGGGTCAATAATCTCAAACAAGTGTTCTATCAGAATCGTTACTGACGTGATGCTTGGATCAAATTCAATTTGTACGCACTCTGCGTAGCCATCGTAATCGCTTTGTACCGTCCAGTTTTCTGCTAACTGGGCGTTTCCATTAGCACGGCCTGCTTCTGTGCTGATAACGCCAGGAACGTACTTAATAAATTCTTGTACGCCCCACAAGCAGCCACCAGCTAAATAAATTTGTTCCATACTTCTCTTTGAGCTCTCTGTGTTTGTTGATGTTCGTTAGGTACGCGAATCAATACGATGATACCCGCACGTATAAAAAATCGTCTATAAAAAAGGAGCGCGTAAATAAAAACAAGTGTTTAGGCATTGTAAACCTGTGCGACTGAACAAACATAAGTTTAATATGATTTGTGATTATATAAGTCAGTATTGCTTTGTCATCAACCCGAATCTCAACATCAAGTGAGCGTTACTCTAAACATGTTTGATCAAATAAAAGACTTCATCAATCCGAGTAAGAACCCAGACCTTACTCAGGCCCATGAATATCAGCGCAAGCATCTTCCTACATTGTGGCTGTTAGGCAAGACGGGGGCGGGTAAGTCATCGTTTATTCAGGCGGTCACGGGTGACTCTTCGGTTGAAGTTGGAAATGGTTTTGCTCCGTGCACCATGACGGCAATGTCTTATGAATTCCCACAAGACAAACCGGTGATGCGCTTTCTCGATACCAGAGGCCTAAGTGAAGCGAATTACGATGCGAAAGAAGATCTGGAAGAGATTGGTCAGGCAGGTAATGCGTTAGTCGTTGTGATGAAAGCCGACGAACCTGAACAATCCGCTGTGCTTGCGGCTCTAAAACAGATTAAGAAACGGAAGAAGATCAAACACTTGTTGCTTGTTCATACTGCGGTGCTGTCTTCCAATGAAACAGACCGTGCGAGGCAGATTCAGTTCAACATCAACCAAGTAGAAAAGGTGTGGGGAAAGGGATTTGAATCGGTTGCAGTGGATTTTGAAACGGATGACGAGAGCAACAACAGTGGCGCAATCTACAATTATGAAGCCTTGATTGAACAGCTGACTAATATGCTTCCTGTTATTGGCATGATGGTGGTCGACAAAGAACATTCTACTCAAGAAGAGGCCAACTTTGACCAAGTAGAAAACGAAGTGCTTTGGTATGCAGGAAGTGCCGCGGCGAGCGACCTGATTCCGGGTGTTGGTTTGGTGTCGGTGCCTGCGATTCAAGCGAAAATGCTTCATAGCTTAGCCAATCAATATGGGGTTGAGTGGAACAAGAGAGTCTTCAGTGAGCTAATAGGCACTTTGGGAAGCAGCTTTGCAGTGCAATATGGCATGAAGCTCGGAACTCGACAGCTGATAAAGTTGATTCCGGTTTATGGTCAAACGGTCGGCGCGGTTGCAGCTGCGGCCATGAGTTTCGGCACCAGCTATGGTTTAGGTCGAGCGGCTTGTTTTTACTTCTATCATAAGAACAAAGGCGAAGAAGTGTCTGAACAAGAGATGCAAAAGATCTACAAAGAATCCCTGAAAAAAGGTAAGGCGGCGTCGGGCTATGAAGAAAATTAGAAACCTGTTTCGATTACTGGCCGTCCTATCGAGCGGGCGTTGGGGCATTGCGCTGATTTCGGCAACCTTCCCAAGCCTCATCATGATGGGTTTTGGTCTGTTTTTGGCCGTCAAATACGGCTATCTGTTGGAAATGTCGATTGCTATTGCCGTGAGTACCTTGGTGTTCACCATTCCTTTATACATTTCTAGCCGTTCTTCTCGCCAACTAACTGATAGCAATGCGTCTGCTAACTCAGCAAGCGATAGTGATACTGAATCATCGCCTAAGAGTGCTGATATCAATGATGCGTTAGTCAATGATGCGATGGTCAAAGCATCCGATGAATGGTCCCAAGCTGAGTTGTTGATTTGGAACGACTCGAAACACTACGTGCGTCAGCAATTAAGTGGCGAGATAGAGTGGGGCAACCTAGACCAAACCGGTTTAGAGGTGCTTGAGTTTGTCGCCAAAAAGTTTGATAAAAAATCACTCGATTTTTCGATTCCTGAAGGCCTAAAACTCTTCGAAGAGGTCAGCCGCCGCTACAAATTAGTGGTGAAAGAACACATTCCCGGCATTGAGTATCTCAAGGTTTCTTACATCAAAGCGGGCTACGAAGCCTACGACAAATACGGTGAGCTAGGGCAGAAGATCTTCAAAGCGGCTATCTGGGGTAACCACCTTAAAAACCTATATTTGAATCCACTTAAGGTGATTTCTGATTTAGGTCGAGAGCAAGCGACATCGACCATGACTAAAGGCGTGATCGATGACATGCAATACGCTGCCAAACAAGCCTTACTCGATGAAGTCGCTGCGGTGGCGATTGACCTCTACAGCGGGCGTTTCAGCATTGAAGATGACGCGCTGAAAGCGTCCGATGTTTCTGAAATCGATGAACAACGCTTTGCTCCTGAATTAGAGCCTGTACGAATTGTGTTAGTTGGTCAAACGAGTTCTGGAAAGTCTTCACTTATCAATGCACTGAAGCAAGAGTTGGTTGCAGAAGTGGATGTACTGCCATCAACCGATACTTCAACGGTTTACAATGCGTTTGTCGATGACAATGACGTTCGAGTTGTTGATCTTCAAGGGCTTGATGGCAACCCTAAAACCGAAGCCTTAATGCTGAAAGAGATGACCCAAGCCGATGTGGTGTTATGGGTACTTAAAGCTAATCAATCTGCACGTGATTTAGATAAGCAGTTGAAAGATAAGTTTGATGCTTTCTATGACGATTCTAAGAACATCTCACGTAAGAAGCCGATAGTTGTCTCGGTAGTCAATCAAGTCGATAGGTTAAAGCCTGTAGACGATTGGCAGCCGCCGTATGATTTGGATAACCCGATATCGGCCAAGGCTAAAATTATTGCTCAAGCGCTCGAATACAATCAAACACTGCTGCAAACCGATATTGCATTGCCACTGGCGATTGCTCCTGAAAAGGCGCAGTTTGGTTTAGATGTTTTAAGGCAGACGTTGCTCGAGCGTATCGCAGACGCCAATAACGTGCAGAGAAATCGCCAACGTTTTGAAGCAATGAAAAGAGGGACGTCGGTTAAAGGACAGCTGAACAAGGCGGTAAAAGCCGGTAAGAAGGTGGCACCAAGTGCATTGAAAGCCGCAACACCGAAGTTAGCTGAAATGGCGATTAAACAAGTGGTTAAGAAGAAGTAACCCGATCTAACAGAACTGGCAACCAAGCTCTGATGAAGCTGAAGAAGAAGTTAACGAAACTCAGTGATTATCAGAGCTTGTTTTATTTACCATTAGTTATAATTAATCCTCTATTACCGCAACTCCGTATCACTACAGTTATTTGTCGGCACTAGTTAATTCCGTGAACTAGTTTAATAGTATATAAACTGACGATATTCACAGTTTATATAACACGCTATCGTATTTAATTTTCATTCTAAATATTGATCACATTTATACTTTCTTTCGCTGTATTTATAAAACAATTGCACTATATTTAAATTTCGGATCACCTTGATTTCAACGTAGGGATATATTGTGAACATGTATCTGAAATGGCAATCAACAACATGGCTAACCTTGTTAGCTTGGTATACTTTAGATCATCAGCTCTCGTTCCACCTTTCTTCAGAGTAGTACCCTCTAGGCGTCACGCGCCAGCAGAGCCCATGAGCTTTGCCCAATCCTATTAATTTCGTCTTTAAGACATCTCGTAACTCATGCGTTTAGTATTTGTTTTTATGCATGGATATCTTGTCTCTTAGATATTATTAATTGGAGTCTAATCAATACGTCATTGATTAAATAATTTATTTCTAACTATTAATTTTTATCGTAATTATCACGAGTGTGATCGTGCGTGAAATGAAATTAATGGTGATGACTCGTGACATCTAAAAATAATGAATTTGGCTTTTTCGCCTTAGGCTGAATTTTTGAAAGGTACTATTATGGAAAATTTCAAACATCTACCAGAACCGTTTCGTATTCGCGTCGTAGAGCCAGTAAAAAGAACAACTCGCGCCTATCGTGAACAAGCCATTGTCGAAGCGGGTATGAATCCATTTCTACTCGACAGTGATGATGTGTTCATCGATTTGCTGACCGACAGCGGTACGGGTTCAATCACACAACGTATGCAAGCAGCGATGTTGATGGGTGATGAAGCCTACAGCGGCAGTCGCAGTTACTATGCACTGTCGAATGCGGTGAAAGATATCTTCGGCTATGAGCTGACTATTCCTACTCACCAAGGGCGTGGCGCAGAGCAGATTTACATTCCGGTTCTGATCAAGAAGCGTGAAATGGAGAAGGGGCTGGATCGTAGTAAAATGGTCGCCTTGTCGAACTACTTCTTTGATACAACGCAAGGCCACACTCAAGTAAATTGCTGCGTGGCGAAGAACGTTTATACCAAAGAAGCGTTCGACACCTCAGTGAATGCCGACTTCAAAGGCAACTTCGATATCGTCAAATTGGAAGAAGCTATCTTAGAAGCGGGCGCGGCCAACGTTCCTTACATCGTGAGCACTATTACTTGTAACTCGGCTGGTGGACAACCTGTTTCGATCGCTAACCTCAAAGCCGTATACGAAATCGCTCAGAAGTACGATATTCCAGTGATCATGGACTCTGCTCGCTACGCTGAAAATGCCTACTTCATCCAGCAGCGTGAAGCCGGTTATCAAGATTGGACTATCGAACAAATCACGCGTGAGTCATACAAATACGCGGATGGTTTGGCTATGTCGGCCAAGAAAGATGCGATGGTACAAATGGGCGGCTTGTTATGCTTTAAAGACGACTCTTTCATGGATGTGTATACAGAGTGTCGAACCTTGTGTGTCGTGCAGGAAGGTTTCCCAACCTATGGTGGCTTAGAGGGTGGTGCGATGGAGCGCCTTGCGGTTGGTCTTTATGACGGCATGCGTCAAGATTGGTTGGAGTATCGCATTGGTCAGGTTCAATACCTTGTTGATGGCTTAGAAGCGATGGGTATCGTGTGTCAGCAAGCGGGCGGTCATGCTGCGTTTGTCGATGCGGGTAAATTGCTTCCTCATATTCCAGCAGGTCAGTTCCCAGCACATGCTTTGGCGTGTGAATTGTATAAAGTGGCAGGTATCAGAGCGGTTGAGATCGGGTCCTTACTGCAAGGTCGCGATCCAGCAACGGGCGAGCAGCATCCATGTCCTGCTGAGTTATTACGCTTAACCATTCCACGCGCGACTTACACACAAACACACATGGATTTTATTATTGAAGCGTTTGAGAAAGTGAAAGAGAACGCAAGCAAAGTGAAAGGGCTCGACTTTACCTATGAACCGCCAGTGTTAAGACACTTTACGGCGCGCTTGAAAGAGGTAGAAATAAGCGAGAAACAAGCAGGAAAAAAGAATGAACAAACGCTCGAAGAAGCATTTTAAAATAAAAACATAAGCGAATAGTCACAATCGCAAAGGCTCCTGTTGGAGCCTTTTTTT
>NZ_JAUJED010000022.1:65833-176974 GCF_030442075.1 Vibrio sp. TMPB1044
GGTGCGTCTTTTTGCGAACGGCGACAACTCATTACATAGCGAACATCGATGATGAGTTTTTCTGGTAAATCAATACTGCGACAGCCTTCAGGCACACTGCCATCTAAGGTGATACCAAAATAGTCTGACTTCAACACAATATCGTGGATCATTGCAGGGTGGTCGACTTCGACTTTCGGAGTAACATCGAAACCGACGTTTTTGAGGCGATCGATAATTGGGTATCTATTGTCATTCCACCCAGGGGTTTTAAAAAGAATGATGGGATAGTTGACCAAAGACTCAAAGGTTTGCGCTTCATGCTCTTCTCGAACGAAGAACACGACTTTTCCTTTGCCAAGTTCTTTCTGTGAGATGGATTGTGGCAGGCTTTCGTCAAAATAGTGAACGGCTATCGCTTCTTCACCATCGATGATTCTGTTTTTAACATTGGTACCCCATCTCACTAACGAGAAATGGGCATGTGGCGCTTCTTTACTGAGAGCAAGGTAGAGCTTAGATCCGTAGCGTTCCCAAAACAGGGTATTGGCGTAAATCTTGATATCGCCCTGATAAGATTCAGGTAAGAAAACTTGGTGTTTGATGGCTTCGACACTGCTCAGTATCTGTTCAAAATTGTCGATATTGTTTTCAACAAAAGTCGTTGGCTCAAAGCCGTGTTTGGTTTGAATGAACAGTGGGTCGTCGAGTTGTAACTTTAACTTCGACAGGTTCTTACTGATCGCCCCTGATGTCTTCCCGAGCGACTCCGCAACCAATCCAACATTGCGAAGTTCATACATACGTTTGATGACGAGGATATTTTGAATGTCTAGATTGATGTCCACAGGTTCTCCAAATGAATCCTTTTATGGGCAGTAATCTCTGTGCTGCAGGCGCACAGAAATTATGTGACTCTAATATCATAGTGCCAATGAAAACCTTATAAGACAGCACCGCGTCAGAAATTCGCTAATCCCTTGATTTTCCATTTTGTAAATCTTGCTTTTCCTCGAATGCCTTGTGTTCGGTTGTTAAAGTTACCTCAACAAAGCGAAACGCAATGAACGAATAACAGTACTGAAGCAATTCCTCAGTACTCAAAGTATTAAAATGATAAGAGGTGATGTATGAAAAAACTAATCGCATTAGGCTTAATGGCTATTTCAATGAATACAGCTTTTGCTGCAGACGGTTCTTACACGGGTACTATCGACATGACGACGAGTCACCAAAATCAAGTGAATGTTGAGCGTGTTGAGTCTGATCTGACGCTTGAAGGAAGAAACGAAGCGTCGACTGGCGGTCTGAAGTTCGAAACGAATACGCCACAAGACCAAGCTATTCAGTTAACAGGTCGTCGCGACTAACGTTTAATCAGTGCTTACCATTGTCATGAAAAATGCTGTGCCCTCGGGTGCAGCGTTTTTCGTTTTGGGATTTGGAGTATTTTATAAACTCTAGTCATCTAGCCTTGGCAGGGTGTGTAACGTGTGGCATTTTGTCTTTCTATTAACTTTAACTCGCGATTAGGTGTGTGCTCAGAATGACACACAAGCAAACGAAGACTCGAAAAGGACTAGGAATGAATCGAAAAGAAACGGGAATGATTCGTCATATTTTACTGATTAAGTTTAAAGAAGATGCAGATGCTTCTGAAATTGAGAAGCTGAAAGGACTGTTTGAAGCGATGCCAAGTAAGGTTGAAGGCGTGACTTCAGTCGAGTGGGGGCGAAATGACAGCCCTGAAAACAAGAACCAAGGTTATACCCATTCGGTGCTAATGACGTTCGCTGATGAAAAAGGCCGTCAGAACTACCTTCCACACCCAGAGCATGATGCGCTGAAAGATGTGTTTCGTCCGCTTTTAGACGACATCATTGTGTTTGATTACTCCCTGTAACCAGCTTCTCAGTATGTCTCTTATGATTTACTCACCTTTGATGATGAAGAGTTAGGGCTTATGTGACTAAGCCCTAACTAAACAAGGAGCGATTTACTCTGTCGGTGAAATCGTAACAGGGGTGAACGAAGCAACCGCATTACCGCCAGCACCCGGGCGATCAACATAAGGAGTGTTTTGCATTAAGGTGTAATACACGTCTACGAAGTCATCATCATTCACTAATACGCCTTCAGGAATCACATCAATGATCTTACTTGTGATTTGAGGAATGATCGCATAACCCTGAACTTCAGGATCTGGAATCATCTTCAATATCTCTTCTGCGGCTTCAACGAGCAGTTTGGCTAACGCTTTATAATCGGTGCCGTCATCGTGCTCCATCAAAATCATATCTGCTGCGCCCCAACGGTAGCGAGGCCAGAAGATTACCGTTTGATTTGGGTAGTATGTCTGTTTGTCGTAGTCCAGATAAGGCATCTCAACCAAGTCGATCTGTGGTTCTATACGGTTTGCATTAACCCCAGTGACAATGGCATAGATTTCAGCTTTGCCAGAGATCCACGGTTCTCTATCAATGGCCAAACGAATCTTAGACAATTGGGTGGTGTTCAGTTCTTCAGGTTCAGATTCTGAAATAGAGCGACGAACTTTGTTCATCAAAGGCTGTTTTTGAGATTTGTGGACGCTGCTTTTATCACTGTTAGCATTGATTTGACTTGCAGTACCCAGCTTGTTCATCTCGGCCTGCATTGCCATTAGGCCTGCTTTGAGTTCTTCTGCGCCGTTACTATCAATAACAAACACGGGAACGTCTGGTGTTTGGTACACGTCTAGTTCGTGAACTTGCCCATACACATCATAGGCTTCGATGTATTGCCAGTTTGAATCATCACCTGATGGTTCGAAAGCAAACAGCGGGCTCTCACCATTCTTCCAAGCTTCAATCATCGCTTCATCAGCCATGCGAATCTCTAGCAAAGAGTCACTGAAGTCGTTGACCCCTTTCATCTTGCGGTAGCTAAGATCGGCTTTTTGCATCTTGCTTGAAAATGCGGAGTAGGGCTTAGCTGAGTTAAGCTTGTCTATCGGTGTAGACAGTTGCTTTTCTGTTATTTGGTCTTTTAAAGAAAGCTCAAGATCGGAGTAGCGGGCACTGATTTGCAACGCCAAAGACTGCTTTTGTGCTGAGGCGTTCTCCGAAAGAGAGAGTGAGCTTGTTGTGTCGATATTGTTTGCATAGGACTGGAAGCCAACCACTGTTGTTGCAAGCACCATACTGATAGAGAAAGATGGTCTCATAAATAATCCTTATTTTAATTTTTATCATTAATAGAGCATTTGCCCTATAAGGATTAACCTATCAGTAAGGTGAATGTGTTTAAAAGTTAGACAGCTTATTTTTATTTCGTTGTGCAGCACAGGATCTCAATTTAAATAATTTATAAAATATCAAGCTGATGTTGGCTTGATATATGCGAATTTATAAACCAATCAATAGCTTACTGATTAAATCATTAACTAGCCTAGTGGTGTATGGCCTATTTAGGGGAGGGATTCGGGATCGTAAAGAGTGACTTCTGATGGAGCTTTTAGAGGGGAATGAGATCTATAGGAACACCCTATATCTACTATAGCCACTGCGTTATTTCGAACTTGATGGTTTTCGGTATAATTCGCCTCCCTTGATAAAAAGTAACGAATCAAAGCAACGCCTAAACGTTCCATAACGCTCACCAAATTGCTCTGGACATCAAACACACTTTTCGCATCAACGCATTTTGTTCATCAACGTACATTGCAATCGTACAACGTTAAGAAATGTTCCTTTACGTTGAATCGCTTCTAGCCCGATAGCTCCCACGCAATACCTAGAACTATTGAGGGTTTTGGCTTAAACGCATTAGGAATACTGAATATGACGAATTTTAAGCGCGCTTCACGTTTATCGAAGATGTTGGTTTTTCTTTCTCTTATTTCCAAATCAACTCTTGGTTTTGAAATACCCGACAACGCACTCGAATCCTATGTGGGTGATTTCTCTGCGTTGCGTGAAAAAGGCGTTGTGCGTGTTTTAGTTTCTGGTGATATGGGGTTCTATCATATTGAAAATGGTAAGCCGAAAGGGATTCTTGCTGAGCAGATTTATTACTTTGATCAAGAGCTAAAGCTGCGTGATCCTTTACTGCGCGTTAAGGTGATTCCGGTTGAGCGGAGCGAGTTACTCAATGCTTTGAATCAGGGGAAAGGTGATATTGCAGTCGCAAATTTAACAGTGACCAAACAGCGTGAGCACTTAGTCGATTTCAGCATTCCCATTCGTAGCGACATTGATGAATTGTTAGTGACAAGCCGTTCTACCCCTTTGATTAATGACATCACCCAGTTACAGGGTAAAGAGGTCTGGTTAAAGCAGAATTCCAGTTACGTCAGCAGTGTTCATGCCGTGAATAAACAGTTAAAGAAGAAAGGTTTAGCACCCATCTATATCCATTTGTTAAGTGACAACCTCCAAGATCTCGAATTGCTAGATTTGATTCAACGTGGACAAATTACCGCAACCATTGTGGATAGCCACAAGCTTGAACTATGGGGAAACTTAGAGCAAGACATCAGAATCCATCGTAATCTTGCCTTTAGACACAATGCTGATATTGCTTGGGCGATTCGCAAAAATAGCCCGCAATTGAAAGCCAAAATCGACCAATATTTGCAAGATTCAAAGCAGGGTACATTGCTGGGTAATGTCATCGACAATCGTTATCTCGAAAGCACATCATGGATGAATAGAGCGTCTAACCCGATACAAAACAAAGAGCGGGATAAGCTAGAAAAGCTGTTCATGGTTTATGGGGAAAAGTTCGAGATCGATTGGTTCATTTTGTTAGCCATGGCTTTTCAAGAATCAGGCTTGGATCACTCAAAAATATCGCATCGTGGTGCGGTTGGTATCATGCAAGTGATGCCTAAAACCGCCAAAGATTGGTATGTCGATATTGATAATGTGTACGACTTAGAAAGCAATATTCATGCGGGCAGCAAGTATCTGCGTTTTATCTATGACCGATATTTCGATTTGCCGGAAATCTCGGATATCGACAAGATTCATTTTAGCTTAGCCGCTTATAATGCTGGGCCAGCTAAGATCAGACGAATGCGCGTTCTTGCCGCCAAGCAAGGCTACAACCCAAATAAATGGTTTAATCATGTTGAAGTGGTCGCAAGAAAAAATATTAGCCAAGAGCCTGTAAAATACGTCGCCAACATCAATCGATACTTCACTATTTACCAGAGATTGGATGAATTTCAAGACACCCGAGAAGAACAGTTAAGTAATATGACTCGTCAGCTCAACATTAAACGTTTCTCCCCTTATTTCGCTTACTAATGGCGGTTATTCGCCATTGGCCAAAACAAAAACTACAAACGAAAAAGAGAGGTTAGTGACTAAGCTAACCTCTCTTTTTATTGGTACTGACTAACTGAATTGATTGGGGGGTATTAGTTAATGCTATGTTGCTTACTTGCTTAAGACTGCTCAGCTGATGCGACGTACATCTGCATCTCTTCCAAGCTTGTTTTTGCAATCACTTGGCTATCAATAGAGTAATGAACTTCATCGCCGAAACGTTGACCTGTTAGAGTCGCGCGAGTACCGTCGTTGTAGGTTAGCTCAATTGCAATTTCGTCTTGGTTAAGTACTTTCATTTCACTGTGGTCAATTACATGCTTTGCCAATGGGTCGATAGGCGCTTCCGTTAAGCTGTCATTCAGTTGGTCATTAACATCAATGTAAGTATCAACCTTAGAATCGAAGATGTGTGGCTTCTTGTTGATTGGGTTCTTACCCGTCCAAAATTCCAGTGAGTTAAACACGATGTAATCGGCAGCAACGGTAATACCGTAAGCAGGGGCAAGTAACATGTTTAGGCCACCACGAGCGTAACGGTTATCAACGGCTTTCACGTTAAACTCCATTAGTTTACCTGTTACTGCGTTGCTACCTACGCAGCCAAATAAAGTCACTAGGCTTGCTGAGATTATTATCGGTTTTACAAATCGGTTCATCATTCTCTATTTCTATATGTGTATATTTAGGAGCCGGGAATTATGTCAAACTCAAGCGTCTTCTAATATAACGTCACGCCTATACTAGATATCAGGAAAACCTATATCTTTATAAAAACCAGACTGTTATCTATATTTGGATCTCGCCCCTTGAATACTACCGTACTAGTTCGCGTTATTTTGGTTTGGCGTTTTAACAATGTTCTGTCATAACCATAACTAAAATATGGGAATGGAAAGCGATAATTCACAGTCATTTAGACGATATTATTTTTATCGTTTATTTAAATACATGACTGCCTGAAGAGCTCGAATGAAACGATTTAACCTCAACCTCATATATTACTTTATCGCGATATATGAAGAAGGAAACCTGACGTACGCAGCAGAAAGGCTCAATATATCTCAACCTAGTCTCAGTGCTCACCTAAAGCAGCTTAGAGACGAATATCGAGATCTGCTCTTCGTTAGAAAATCATACACACTCGAGCCTACGCCAGTCGCGAACGACCTGTACCCAATCTTCAAGCAAGCTCACAAGCTGGTTTCACACTCACTCCCTGAAACTCACGATTTCGACCCGAAAGAGTGCAATTATACCTTCAGAATTGCTGCGATGAGCATATCAAGTAGTGTCATCCTGCCTCGTATCTTGGATAAAATTCAAAAAGAAGCACCCAACTGTGTTATCGAAGTGGTGAACATCAAAGAAGATATGGTGACAGATATTCGAGAGAAGAAGATCGACCTTGTCGTCGATCTTACTAATGCTCACCCAACACTGCAGAGCCAAGAGATTTGGGGTGATGAACTGTGCGTAGTATGCAGCCAAAACCACTCGCAAATAGAAGAACAGATAACTTTAGAGCGCTACTTAGCTGAAAAGCACGTGATGTTGACACATGATAACTATCGAGTGAACCAGTTAACCGAGCTTCACAGCCCGATCTTTTCCGAAAGAAAGGTGGCGAGAAAGCTCAATTCCATCGCTGACTTTTCGGACACCATTTATAACAGTGATTGGATTGCAACTTTCCCAAAAGGGGTCGCGGACGCGTATTTTGATAAAGACAAGATAAAGCTGTTAGAAGTGCCATTTGAATACCTTACACCATCATTGAGCGTGTATTGGCACAGCAACCGTAATGACGATATCGTGAACTTGTGGCTGCGCGAACTGTTTACCAGTGGAGTGCTGAAGTTGGCGTCGTGATACAAAAAAGCCTACTCATGAAAGAGTAGGCAGAAAAAGCTCGATAGTGATCAAATCTAGAGTTGTCGATCAACTACTTATTTTCAATCAACATCGTGCCCGCACCTGTGTTTGATATTGGAGCATGGTAGTCACTTTGCAGGACGTTTAGTTCACCATTCAGCGCGCCACGCATGCCCATCCACATGATGAACTCAGGCCCTTGAGCGCCGGCATTAGCGACAAGATCGTGAATTGTCAGTTTAGTTAGCTCGTCTGGATCACTGATTAACTTCTCCATGCAGTAAAGGTCAAACTCTTTGTTGATGTAGCCTGCACGCTCGCCATCTAGCTGGTGGGATAGTCCGCCAGTACCCAGTACCACAACTTTAAGATCTTTGTCGTAAGAATCAATGGCCTCACCAATGGCTTTACCTAGGTTATAACAACGTTTTGGTGATGGCATTGGGTGTTGTTCTACGTTCAAGCACACTGGAATCACTTTCATGTGTGAATAGTTGTTGTTTGGCCACATCAACTGCATCGGCACGGTTAGACCGTGATCGACTTTCATCTCTTGGCAGATAGTGATGTCGAATTCACTCTCTACTAAGTGGTTACAAATGTGCCATGAAAACTCTGGGTCACCAGGAATTGCTGGAATGGTAGGGATTCCCCAACCTTCGTCAGCGTTGATGTAGCTAGCTGCAGCACCAATGGCGAATGTTGGCTTCTTGTCTAGGAAAAATTCGAGTCCGTGATCGTTGTAAAAAACGACCGCAACGTCGGGTTGTTCCTGTTCTAACCAAGCGTGAATACCTGGGAAGTTCTTGAAAAACGGCTGCCAGTATTCCGTTTCTTGAAGATTATTTTCAATCGCTTTGCCGATAGAGGGAATGTGTGAAGTGCTGATACCGCCAATAACTTTAGCCATGATTATTTCCCTGCCTCAACCAACATTTGTTTAAATTCTTCTACGCTCATACCGGTTTGTATTGCGCCGATGTCTTGCATGTTTAGCCCTAGCATTCCTACAAACTTTGCTAGGTAGTAAATGCTACCGCCTTCGTTAAGTAGCGCTAGTACATCACGTTCAGCAATCGCTTTTTTTTGTGCGTCAGTTAGGCCGAACTTGTCGCAGTATGCCTGTTCGTCAGCTTTGAACTCATCACGACCAGCCTGACCATTTAGCGTGTAACACATCTTGTTTAAGCTATAGCCTTTGGTTGCCATCTCACCATCAAACATAACGGTGCCTGGGATATTTCCTTTATTCTTTAAATAAGTCATCGTTGTTACTTACTCTCCGGCCAATAAAGATTCATAGGGTTGGTGACGAGCAGTGCTTGTTGAAGGACTGCGGTTTCTGCAATTTGTGGAATCACATCAACTAAATGACCATCATCTGGTGTGTGCGATTTCATGTTCGGGTGCGGCCAGTCTGTGCCCCAAAGTACGCGTGTTGGGAATTTTTCGACCAAGGTTTTAGCAAACGGTACAACATCGCTGTAGTTTGGTGGAGTCAGTGTTAAACGCTCTGGGCAGCTGACCTTTGTCCAAATATTTGGGTTGTTTTCCATAAGGCGGATGAACTTAGCAAAGGCTTCACTATTGATACCTTGTGCGATGTCTGGTCGACCCATGTGGTCTACAACAACCGTCATATCAAGTTCGTCGAGGAAAGGGGCGATGTCATCGATATCTTGTGATTCAAAATACACCACAATGTGCCACCCCATTGGACGAACGCGATCGGCGATCTGTTTCAACACATCTTTTGGTGTGGTATCGACCAAGCGTTTTACAAAATTAAAACGAATACCGCGAACGCCAGCTGCGTCCATGATTTGCAGTTCTTCATCGGTAACGGTTTCATCAACAAACGCGACGCCACGAGCCAGCTCACCAGCGCTGTCTAGAGCGTCGAGTAATGCTGAGTTGTCGGTGCTGTGACAAGAAGCTTGTACAATCACATTACGGCTAAAGCCAAGGTAATCACGCAGTGCAAATAATTGTTCTTTTGATGCGTCACAGGGCGTGTATTTGCGCTTTGGCGAATACGGAAACTTAGCCGCAGGGCCAAATACATGGCAGTGCGCGTCGACAGCGCCAGCAGGGGCAACAAACTTAGGTTTGCTTGGGTTTGGGTGAAACGGTAGGTAATCAGCGTCCATCATTCTTCCTTGTCGTTACTGGTGTCCAAACGCTGTACCATCAAACAGTTTTCGCGCAGTGCGAAGAATGGCAGCTGATTGAACTTGGTTATTTTCGATATCTAAAACCACGCTCATTTTTCCTATTGGGTGTTCAACATCAACCGCAATTTTACGGCTTGATTGGATGTGCCCATCTGGGTTTGATGAGGTGATTTGAGCAAGTTGTTTGGCCGGTGATCCGTCGAGCATGCACGCACTCGCGACGCTCACAGCGCCAAGCACCCCAATAGACGCGTGGCAGCGGTGAGGGATGAATGTGCGAGTCGAGATAGCACCGCCATATTGAGGCTCACTGACCAAAGACATCTTGGGTACAGAGAGCTCAGAAACATCGCCAAGGTTCATTAATGGACCAGCTTGAAGTCTTATTGACTCCAACTGTTGTTTTAATGCTTGGTTATTGTCGAGTTGTTCACGTGATTCGTCACCTGTAATGCCGAGATCTTTCGCACGCATCACAACAACAGGCATTCCATTATCAATTAAAGTGACGTCGATACCGTCTATTGTGTTAATAACAGAACCAGATGGAAGCAGAGCTCCACACGTTGAACCTGCCGTGTCTTCAAATGTGATTGCAATAGGAGCCGATGAAGAGGGCACGCCATCGATATGACAATCACCTTGATAGGTCACTTGTTTGTTTGGGGTTTGAACTTCTACCGTAGCGATCTGTTGTGTATTTTCCATGAAGATACGAACTGATGTTGTTCCTTCTTCGGCTTCAACTAACCCACGCTCGATAGCAAAAGGAGCGACACCTGCAAGGATGTTTCCACAGTTTTGTTTGCCGCTAACCAATGCTTGGTCGACAAACACCTGTAGAAATAGGTAGTCAATGTCTACATTTTCTCGACTCGATGGTTCAACGATCGCGACCTTAGATGTCAGAGGATCAGCCCCGCCTATACCATCGATTTGGCGTTCATCTGGCGAGCCCATTACCGACAGTAAAAAAGCGTCACGTTCATTGGCATCAGCTGGCAGATCATCTTTCAGAAAGTAGGCACCCTTTGAAGTGCCTGCTCTCATCCACATGCATGGCGCTTGATTAGACATACTTGAGGCCTTTTTCTTCTAATCGACCACGCATGTCATAGATGTCTAGACCAAGCTCACCATTCGCAAGGCGAACGCGTTTAGCTTCTTCGCGTTCCATACGCTCTAGAGAAGCATGCAGTACTTGTTCAGCCTCTTCACGGCGAACCACAACCACACCGTCTTCGTCGGCGATCATGATGTCACCAGGATTAACGATTTCTTGTGCACACGTCATCGGAACATTTACGGAACCTAGCGTTTCTTTGATGGTGCCCTGGCTAAACACCGCTTTTGACCACACAGGGAAATTCATTTCACGCAGGTCACGGGTATCGCGAACGCCGCCTTCGATTATTAACCCCACAACACCACGTGCCTGAGCTGACGTTGCTAGTAAATCACCGAAGAAGCCGTGGTTTGAAGGTGAAGTAGGGGCGAACACCAAAAAGTCACCCGCTTTCGCTTGCTCGATGGCAACGTGCATCATCCAGTTGTCGCCAGCAGCTCCTGAGATTGTCAGCGCTGAACCTGCAACGGCGTCACCTTGAAAAATAGGGCGCATGTAATCGGCCAATAAACCGCGGCGGCCTTGTGATTCATGAATGGTTGCTACGCCACATTTGCGTAAGCCTTCAATGATCTCTTTGTCTGCACGTTTAATGTGTTGAACAACGATGTTCTGACTCATGATGAATTCCTTTTGCTCTTTGCTTATGCTTCTTTTTCTTTAGAGAAAGTTTGTTTGAAGTGCCCATTCTTAAAATGGGCAGAGTGGCATTAAGACGTTTTTAGTCGGCTGAATACCCGACGAGCGTTGCCCTCAAAAATCATTGATTTCTCTTCTGCTGTTACTTTATCGCTGGCATCGATGTAGCGTTTAGTATCGTCATAGTAGTGGCCCGTCTCTGGGTCAACACCGCGCACTGCGCCAATCATTTCTGAAGCGAACAAGATGTTCTTCGCTGGTAATATATCAAGCAGTAGGTCGATGCCTTTCTGGTGATAAACGCAAGTATCAAAGTAGATATTGTTCAATACGGTTTCTTCAAGCGGTGGCAGTCCCATATCTTGTGCGATACCGCGGAAACGACCCCAGTGATAAGGTACTGCGCCGCCACCGTGTGGGATGATGATTTTCAGTTCAGGGAAGTCTTTGAATACGTCAGACGTCATTAATTGTTGGAAAGCCGTCGTGTCCGCGCCCAAGTAATACGAAGTTGTGGTGTGCAGGCACGAGTTACAAGAGCCGCTAACATGGATCATCGCGGGTACATCTAGCTCTACCAGTTTTTCATACAGTGGGTAGAAAGCACGGTCGCCCAAAGAGGCATCTTTCCAAAAACCACCCGTTGTATCTGGGTTCAGGTTACAGCCGATGAAGTCCATTTCTTCAACACAACGAACCAATTCAGAAACCGATTTTGAAGGGTTAATGCCTGGTGATTGCGGCAGCTGAGCAACAGGGGCAAAGTTTTGAGGGAATAGGTCACACACACGGCGGATTAAGTCGTTTTGATGCTCTGTCCAAAAGCGACTTGTGTGTTCGTTGCCAATATGATGCCCCATCCAACTTGCACGAGGAGAGAAAATCGTTAGATCCGTGCCACGTTCTTTCTGTAAACGAAGTTGATTGTTTACGATACTTTCGCGAATCTCATCGTCTGAAATGTGAATTGAACCTTTGCTACCAATGTGGTTTGGGTTTTCAGCTAGCGCAGCTTTTTGGCTTTCGCGGTAGTCGCCCACCTGAGGCGGTGTGGTTGTGTAGTGTCCATGGCAGTCGATAATCATCTCGGCAGTCCTTTGTTGTTTTTGTTGCTAACAACTATAACGACCAAGGCTTATTCTCGACTATTTCAATTTATTTCGAAGGTATAAGATTTTGAGATAGAGAGTTGCAATAACGACAGCGAAAAAGCGATACTCCACATGGGTTGGAGCCATAGAAAATAAAAAATGAATGGGTGTTGAATAAAAGTGATTGGCGTTAAATAACGCGATTCTGGTAGCGTTGAATAAAGTCCAGAATAAGGTGGAGCGAAATGATCAACTGTCGACTTATTGGTGCCAATATAGATAAATCCAAGTCACCCGAGTTCCATAACCTATTAGCAGAACAACTTAATATAGATCTCGATTATCAATTAAGCCCATTAGAGAGTGGAGATATATCCGATTTTCGAGCGCATTCATCTCAAATGGAAGAAAGTAATATTCACGCTACTAATGTGACTTATCCCTATAAAGAGATGGCGGTTCAAGTGGCCGACTTTTTGGATACTTCAGCGAAAATAGTTGAAGCATCCAATACATTAGTCTTTCGCCCAGAAGGTACGTTTGCTTACAACACTGATTTTTCTGGTTTCATTAATGCCTACCATGTTTTTCGGCATTGTAAGCCCGGTAAAACAGTGCTTATAGGCTGTGGCGGTGTGGGTAAAGCGGTGGCTGCGGCTTTAACAGAATTAGAAGCCGAACATATCGCGCTTTATGACCGTGATACCGAAAAAATGCATGGTTTAGCTCAGCTGCTAGAAAAAAGAAATGTTAAGGTAACTTGTCTTGCAGAGACAACATTAGAGCAGCACGTTAGAGAGGCGGATGGCCTTCTTAATTGCACTCCAATAGGGCATTACAAGACACCGGGCATACCTATCTCAAGTGATTGGATAGAGAACCAACAGTGGGTATTTGACGCTGTGTACACGCCAATTGAAACTGAATTTATCAAAGCTGCGATGGGGGCGAACCTCGCGGTTTTAACGGGCTTTGAACTGTTTTTTCATCAAGCGGTTGATGCGTTTCAACTGTTCACCGACCGTGAATTAACACCTCAAGAGTTATCTCAATTTCGTCAAAATCAATTTTCAAATCCCGTCTAAGGATAGAAGTAAGGAAAGGAACAATGAAAAAATTATTAGTGTTGAACGGACCAAACCTAAACCTACTAGGAACTCGTGAGCCTCAACAATATGGTCATGAAACACTGGCAGACGTAGAAGAAAACTGCCGCAAGTTAGCCGCTAAATATGATTGCGAAGTCGAGTGCTTTCAAAGTAACACTGAAGGTCAGTTGATCGATGCCGTACACAAAGCAGGTCGTGAATTTACTGCCGGTGAATGTGTAGGCGTGGTATTCAACCCAGGTGCTTATACTCACACGTCAATTGCCTTGCATGATGCTATCAAAGGCGTCGATGTTCCCGTTGTTGAAGTGCATATCTCAAATGTTCACGCGCGCGAAGCATTCCGTCATCACTCTTACATATCGCCTGTAGCCGCAGGCACAGTGATTGGTATGGGAACTAAAGGTTACGGCTTAGCGATTCAGTTCCTGTTAGACGACTAATACCTCTAGTCGAATACAAACCTCAACATCAAGCCTCTAGCATCGTTAGGGGCTTTTTTACGGCTTAAGTTCTGGAGTAGGGTAAAACACCAACTGTACGCGATTACATTCCATTTGAACTCACTCTCTATGCAAAATGCCTTATGGTACAAACGACATCAATTCTCTATGCCGACTCTAGTCCCACAAATCAACTATTTGCACGAAATCTAATATACACCTCACTAATATATTGAATAATGAGGCACAATCACGCCTATTGTTTTATGTAATAAGACCAAAATTAACGTCATGGTTAAACGCCATCGAAAACAATTGTAGTAGGTATCTGATGCATTTCATAACTTGTTTTTCTTTAACTTTTTCTATTTTTTTGTCAACACAGAGTTTTTCTGAAGAGCTAAAAATTTTCACTTGGGAAGACTATATCTCTGACACTCTGATAGAAGAGTTTGAAGAGCAGTACGGTCATACTGTTTCTCAAGTTTATTTTGAAAATGAAATGTTGCGTGATGCTGTTGTGTATTCAGGTAAAGCCCTAGCCTATGATTTGTTTATCATTGATGGGCTAACTATTGGCGAACTGGGCAAAGCAGGCACTTTAGGGGATTTGTCTAATACTTTGAAGGAAGGTAATTCAAACTTTACAGAGGTGTCTCGCAGAGTTTGTGGGGTGCATGGCATTCCGTACGCTAATGGTACCATGGGGGTCGCATTTCGCTCTTCAAGAGCTACCGAAGGTATAACCTCTTGGATGGACGTTTTCGACTACGCATTAGAGCACCCTCAAACTGTTGTGATTCCTGATGACGATGTAGATACCATTGCAATCGCATTATTGGCGTTAGGGTTTGATCCTATGACCGAAAATGAAGTCGAATTAGCACAAGCGTACAAACTGTTGATGAAGGTCCGTGAACAGCTATTAGTAATAAGAGCGGGGGTTAGCTATGCTCTAGACACAAAATCTGGCTCTAAAATGGAAGTTGCCGTTATCTATTCAGGAGAAAAAGAGCAAATAGCGTCGTATACAGAGCAAGATGATTGGATCTACACCATTCCTCAAGAAGGCACTTTGATGTGGCATGAATGCTTTAGTGTCCATAAAGACAGGCCTATTAGCAAAGCGTCAATAGAGTTCCTTAACTTTATTAACACACCTGAAAAATCAGTATTAAACGCTGAAGAGATGTGGTTCGCAAGTTCAAACAAACACGTCTTGGACTTAGCAACTGATGACTATCTGTTAGATGAAGAGTTGTTCCCAAAGCGATTAAACAGCGGTTCATCGTTTACCTATAAGACACTAAGCAAAGAAGCTTCAGACCTGAGAAGCCAAATACTCTTTGTTATTCATAGCCAAAGAGATAAAACAAACAAATGAAATTGTCTCTAAAAATCAATTATATTCTACTTCCTGTTATGGTGGTAATTTTCTCCATCGCTGGAGTTTTTTCGTACACCAGTCAAAAAATGCAACTGAACTCATCGCTATCGGAACAATTACAAAGTGAACTGACTCATATCTCTCATGACCTTAATGAAGCACTTAGAGAGCTCGATTTTGCGATTAGAATGAGTCTAGAGAACTACTATATTCAAAAGTATCTTATTGAAATATATGATGACACCGCTCAGTACTACACGGAGAAAGAGCTGGCGGGGTATATAAATCAATTAAAGCTCAATCACGGTATGATCGAGAGCTTTGCTCTAGTGGATATTAATGGCGAAGAACTTATCTACTTTAATACGTCGGACCCATTTGCAAAATACTCTGCTGATACGGTTGTGACGGATCACCTTGCTGCGATTCAACAAGCATTAGACTTGAAAGGTGTAGCTCGCGTTAATGCCTCTACCTACAAATTGAACGATGGTGTTGAAGGCCCTGAATTTTTAGTTGTAAAAACATTTACACCCGAGCAGAGTTTTACTGTCCCAACTTTTTCTTATGGGCAGACATTACTTACTGCAGTAGTTCGCTCCAAAATTAGGCACTACAATGAATTTCAAGAGTCTGTGAGAAGTAAGCTTGATCCTGGCGCTCAACTGATACTTAGACCTAATACTACCTCGCACTCGCTGGGGAACGAAGAACAGATAAAAGATATTACCCTGCCAGACTATGAATTGGGTTTTCAGTTAATACATGACTTATGGTCGATCAAAATTTGCCTATCTCAAATACACCTCAATAAGTTGTATAAACCCTTTCAACTTCTTTACGCTGTTATTGTTTTGTTAGTAACGGCTGTCACTTTCTTACTACTAAAGTGGCTAATCGTAAAACAAATCATTAAGCCAGTGGAGAGACTGACTAAGAAAGTGGAGTCCGTAAATCATGATGGCTTAGTCTACATAGAGCGTTCCAAAAGTAACGACGAAGTCTCCATCCTTACCAATAAGTACATTAATTTGATTACTGATCTCGATGATCTGGCAAAAAGAGACTCTCTGACGGGCTTACCAAATAGGAAAAAATTCAATCTAGATATCACGCGTATAATGAGTAACTGCACCGAAACAGATACAAAGTGCGCCGTTATCTACTTTGATATTGATAACTTTAAACACGTAAATGACAAGTACGGACATCATGTTGGTGACCACTTATTCGTAGTGTTTGCAGAACGCCTTGTCGAGAGCTTTGTTGATTTTGAGTGGGGAAATCTAACTATCTCTGAGCTTGAGTTCGCCAGGCTATCTGGGGATGAGTTTGCCATCATAGTTGGTGGATTGGACGACTTAGATATACTTACCGAATTTGCCCATCGAATTCTCTCTCTCTTTGAAGACGGCTTCGAGGTGGATGGTACTCAATTTGATATTGGGGTCAGTGTCGGTATTTCCGTTTACCCTGATGATGCTAACTCTGTCACCGAACTGGTTAACAATGCTGATTCAGCGATGTATGCCTGCAAAAATGTCGCGGGAAGAAACCATTATCAATTCTACTCAAAAGAGATGGATAGAGAAATAAAGCGTCATACTCAAATTAATGAAGACTTGAAAGATGCGATTAAATCTAACGAGTTCTATCTAACCTATATGCCAGTTTATGATATCGAAAAAGGTAAGATAAAAGGTGCAGAAGTTCTAATCCGTACAAGCCACGAGGCTCTTCTCTCCTACGGGCCAGCGGACTTTATACCTGTAGCAGAATCGTCAGGCTTAATTAAACATATTGATTATTGGGTTTTTGAAAATGCTTTGCAGAAGCTGTCCGTCTGGATAGAAGAGCTGAATTTTGATGGTACATTAGCGATTAATTTCTCATCCTGGCAACTCTCCAATTCCGACTTTGTCAATGTACTTTCTGGGTTACTGACGCGCTATAAGATTCCAGCCCACATGGTTGAAATGGAAATCACCGAAACCTGCTTTATACCCGGTGATGAACAAAATATTGAGAGACTTAAGGCGTTGAAAGAACTCGGAGTGAAGGTTTCTCTTGACGATTTTGGTACCGGCTATACAGCCTTTAGTCAACTGATAAATTATCCTATCGATACGCTTAAGATCGACCGTATGTTTGTCAACGCAATTGACTCTGAATCAACAGACAAACAGCTTATTGAAGTGATCATAGAAATGGCCAAAATTTATGACCTCAATATCATTGCAGAAGGCGTAGAGACAGTGAGTCAATTAGATTACGTTCGAAACAAAGGATGCCAGGAAGTACAGGGGTTCTTACTATCTAAGCCCTTAAAAGAAGATGATTTTATCGCGGCATGGAAGAGAGGGAGTTTGCCTGAATACAGTTAAATATGTGACACCATAGAATAAGGCTGGTTCTGAGTTTTGAAATAATATATCGCTTGGTGCTCACATTTTACCCGTGGCATTTTCTAGTTTGAAAATGCCCCGTTGCGCGTTAACATAATTACTTAGTGGTAGATCGTGCCACTGAAATCACCTTACTTTTGCTCATGGTTTACAGATGAGAGGCCGTGACAGAAAACTCCCATTTTCTATCAAAATAGGGGTGTGTAGACAAAAAATCCATCCGCATGACTATTCAATAATACCATGGTCGTGTTAGCTTTTATCTGAAGATGGTTATAAGGATTATTAATATGGATTTCAGGAGCTTACACTTTCAACCAGAGCCAGTTCTGATATGTAACGTATGGGATGTGTTTAGTGCAGTTATAGCAGAGCAGGCTGGTTACCAATGTATCGGTACTTCCAGTGCAGCCATTTCTCGTATGCTTGGGTATTCAGATGGGGAAGAAATTTCCTTTTCTGAGTTGCACGATCTTGTAATTAAGATTAAGGGCCGAACAACCATTCCGTTGACTGTTGATATTGAGGCTGGTTATGGGGAAACAATATCTGAAATCTATGACAATATTAAGGCGTTAGCTGAAATTGGGGTCGTTGGGATTAACATCGAAGATAGCGTAGTCATAGATGGAAAGAGAGTTCTAAAAGATCCATATGTAATGGAAAATACCATCTCTGGTTTGGTAGCACTTTTACGTGCATCAGGTATTTCCATATTCTTGAACTCAAGAACAGATGCTTATTTAGTCAAAAGTGATACTCCACTTGAGGAAACAAAGCTTCGTATATCCCTGTATCAAAAGGCAGGTGTAGATGGCATTTTTGTACCCTTTTTAGAGAAAAAAGAGGACATTAAGGTTCTTGCAGAATTCACAGAGCTACCTCTAAACGTAATGTGTACCCAACGTTTGCCTGACTTCAAGACTCTTTCTGAGTTAGGGGTGAAACGTATAAGCATGGGGAATTATGCTTATAGTAGGATCTATAAAAAACTAGAAAAAGACTTATTGAAAGTCGCGGATACTCAATCATTTGCACCACTTTTCAGTAATACAAATTGAGTTAGAGGAAAGTAAAATCTCTTCTACATATCTCCAAGGAGAACGGTTTGTCCTACTCCGTTCACCTATGGCACCTAATTATGAGGTGCTGCACGGTGTTTAGCAGTACTCAAAGCTATCCGCACTTATCTAAATTAACAAAGTCGCTAGCTCAGAAATGTCCAAAAGTTTGTTAGAACCCCTCAGTAATGACAACAATCGTGATGACCAAATTAAAAAGGAGGTCATCATGGTAGTTTTCAACAAAACGAAGTGGCGTCAAAAAGCCTTTTCGGCTTGAGGAAATTTGGCGGTTCAGAACCAGATTAGAAATTGAAAATAATTTGATGCAGCTTGCGTTGCTCAACTTAGCTATTGATAGCAAACTTAGAGCAAGTGATTTACTCGTTCTCAGAGTTTGCGATGTATCTTCGCAAGATAAGATATTTAACCGCGTTAAGCATATCCAGCGCAAAACAGATATTGAAGTTCAATTTGAGATAACGACAAGAACTCAGCAGAGTCTAATGAAATGGATTTTGATGGCTTCGCTACATGACAGCAATTTTATTTTCCCAAGCCAAAGGCGAAAGCAACAACCGATTAGCTATTCGTACTATCGATACTTAGTGAGGAGATGGCTTCTAATCTGGGGTTGGATCCTAACTTGTATGGCACTCACTCGATGAGGCGAACAAAAGCGACGTTAGTCTACGCAAAAACGAAAAATATCCGAGCGGTGCAGCTACTACTTGGTCATACCAAGGTAGATAATACAATCCGCTATCTTGGGGTTGAATTAGAAGATGCATTGTTGCTTTCAGAAGGTACTGAGTGTTAATTGAAAAGGAACCTAAATACTTAGGTGTTTCAATTGCCATTACGCTGAAAGTTGTTACCCATTCACCTCTACACTTGATTATTTTCAATACGTTAAGTACAAATACTACTAATCTGTCCAAGGTTTAGAGTACCTTGAACAGATTAGGTATACACAGTCTTAAATTAAATCTTGGAATGTGTGTGTTTTTTCTTTGACTTGTGAGCTTTCATTGAAATTTTCAACACAAGTTGTTCTTGTTTAGTTGAAATGACCTGCTTAGTTAAAGCTTTGTGGTGTAGGTCCGTGATAAAGTTTTTTTCCCAAGGCGTAAGACGGTCAAACTTCAATAAAATAATGTCATTGAGTACATTGAACAACTCGTATTGGCTTTTATCCATTCGACTGCTAAGCATTCAATTAGAGCAGTTAGCTAGAGAAATGACGTTAAGGCTTTCTACTTTATCATTTTTGCCTAAGGTAAAAATTCGATGGGAAATCCCATATTCCAATAAAGGTCTTATTTCAATATTTTCACAAAAACTGACCGTTACTCGAGCAACTAATCTTTCCATATCTACAGTTTTCTTTTTTACGAAAACAATAGTAACAATATTGGCTTTTGATTTAGCACCCACAAGCGTGAGTGGTCCTAAATTTTGTGGCAGTTGGCTTGAGATAACCGTCGCTCTATAATCGGCAAGCCCATTTGATTCCATTGGGCTTATCTGACAACCACTAAGCATGACACTGACGAAGATAATTACTGTTGTTCGTAGCATTATGCGCTCCTTCTTCCTTTCTTCTCCCTTTAGGTGCCTTAAAATATTTATGGATATAACGTGAAGACATAGAAGATAAGAGCGCACTGTAATCGAGACAGAATGTGACTGTTTCCCCTACAAATAGTGGTTTTTGTGAGGATTCAAGGACAAGATGATCACTGGTTGAAGACATTATCTTAATCCCATTCGGAGCCTTAAGCCCACTGACACAAACATCTTGGCGGCCTAATGCTACAATGGCTTGTGAGACCTCCCCTCTATCTTGAAGGCTTTCTTTTTCACCAAAAGCATTTAACCCTCGACTTCCCCAAGGCAAAGTCGGTTTAATCTTGGATTCAATCACTTCAGCGGTCAAAGAAACTGCATCCGTATGTAAGCCTTTGATATTTTCGTGCTCTAAAGGCTCACAGCCTAAAAAAATGGCTTCTCCTATACGAAGGTTATTTACTCGAGTTAAGCCTGTTCTCTGAAGAGCCCAGTTAACTGAAGCAGAATTACCCCCTGAAATAATTTCTAGACTGATCCCAAATGTAGCTTCAATTCCATCGGCAAGATCAGAAAGAATACTCATATTTTGATCATCTGGAGCGACACCATACCGACAGGCTAAATTCGTACCAATTCCTTTTATCGTGATGTTCGGTAAAGAAATAACTTCTCGGATAAAATCAATCACATGATTAGTCATCACACCTTCTCTGAGATCGCCAAGCTCAACCATAATAATAATATCGTGACGGCAATTTTGTTGTTCCGCTGCATGTGAAAGCCTCTGAATCACTTCAACTTCAGAGTTTAAACTCATATCACTGTATTTTATTACGCTCGCCACTTCACTTAGCATGGGTGTACGTATCAGCATTTTAGGGATAGCAATGCCAGATTCAGTCATCTTTTGAAGATTTTCGATTCTTGAATCGGCTAACATTGTTGCGCCAGCATCAATAAGAACTTGTGCGATGATAGGGTGGCCGAGGAAGGCTTTTGTTACAGGCGTGACAGATATGTTTTTCAGTGAGAGCTGACTAATCAGGTACTGAGCGTTATGGTGAACTTTCCCACAATCGATGTCTAACCTAGGGTAGTTCACCCTTTTTCGGCCAGTTTACTTGCTATTATAGGGAAGGCTGACGATACGATGTGCAGTAGATGCTCAACAGGCTGTGACAAGACATCAGTAACCGGTAGACCAAATTCGGTAGTGTAACTGTCTATCGCACGACAGGTTTCATCTAAAGACATATCTTCATGATTCAGTGTTAGTCCAATAACATCGGTATTAGAAAACGTTTCGATAAGATTGATTTCTGAGGCAATCGAAGGCATTGGGCAATCAGGAAAATCACTACGATATAAACGTTTAGGAGCATGTTGCAATATCACACCCGTTGGACAACTGCCACGTAAGATAAAAGCGCTGGTTGAAAACGCAGGGTGACTCAAGGCTCCTTGCCCTTCAATAATAATCAGGTCCGGATTTTCTTTTTCATAGGCCTGTACAATGACAGATTCCAACTCACCGGCACAAAATTGTGAAGGAACAGCATCGAGTGCAACGCAGTATTGTGCGCCTTGCATAATGCCGGTTTGACCGGTGGCAATCAGAACGACATTAAGGCCTTTTTTAGTCAGTTCATTCGTCAATATTGTTGCTGTTGTTCGTTTTCCTAGCGCGCAATCCGTTCCCATTACAGCAATTCTCGGACATTTAACGCTGTGTATTTTCCCGCTAAACGTTTTCAGGTCGCCTTTATTTTTAGGTTTTCGAGTATCGAATATTCGAACGTTATTCTTTAAGCTAGCTTCTAAAAATCGAGGATCATCGGTTAGGAATTCATGTAAGCCATTTACGATGTTCATTCCTAGTGACATGGCATTTAAAATGATGCTTTTATCTAAGTCAGATAAAAAACCACTTGATGGCGCAATGCCAAAAATGAAGTAATCGGGAATGCTTTCTGCGTGAATGATAGCTTCTTCAGCATTAGCAAGGATAGGTATTCCATTGGCTTTGTTATCAAGAACTTCACCAGCATCTAAGCCAGCAGACTCACTATCAATAACCGATAGAATACGATAGCTTAACGAATGCCTCACTAATCCATTAGCGGTTTTACCATCAACTTTACCAAAATTACCTTCGCAATATATAATCGCAGAAGGGATGACAGGTTTTACTTTTTGAGCAAGTGGTAACCAAGGCGCTATATGGGGTACGTGATTGTTGGTTTCTACATTTTCAATTCTAGTGAGTTTGAATATGTTTCTTAACTTTTGGGTTGAAATTGACATAATTAAAGCCTGCTGTGAGGCTTAGGAGGGCAACTAAGGAGTGCCGAGATGTGAGTTCGGAAAAGAAAAGAAGTCCTTACTAAGCGGTAGGGATAGAGACCAAGGTAACACACTCACCAGACTTTTGTTGATTATTATTTATACGCTTTCTAAGTCTATCACTTCCGGCTTCACTCATACTAACGTGACTGATTAGAGATCTAAGACTCATTGTTCAACATCGCTGTATCAACCTCTCAGCTTTAAGGTTTCAAGATATTTTTTCTAATATCAGTTAAGTTAATTAGATTTTTTGATCTAACGCGTTTTTACTGTCCAAAAGCTTGTTAGACCCCCTCAGTAATGACAACCGTCTCTAACTGCTTCCCCCAACTATACAAAAAAGCTGCACTTACCGAAGATGAGTAAAGTGCAGCAAAGCTCAAGAAGAAAAATAGCAAGTTAATATATCTGCCGCCATGTAAGTGAGGTTGTATGGCGACGGATATATTGGGTGAAAAGAGTTAGGCAACAATGCCTGTTAGAACTGATTTGCTTGTGACGCTAGACGAATGAACGCATTAGTCTCGCCGTATTTACTGTAATCTCCTACACGCTGAACCACTTCGAAGAACAAGCCATTTATCTCTTTGGTGTAGAAGTGGAAGAAGCTGCCTGTTTCGTCTTCCGTGTATAGAATGTTGTTGTCGCTAAGGCGTTGAATCAACTCATCTGGTAAATCAAATTGCGCTTGAATATCCAAGTAGTAGTTGTTCGGGATCTTCAACTGATAGATAGGAGATAGATCCTGAACCGCTAAGAAGATGTCTTTACACTCCATGGCAATTTGGTTGATGCTCGCACCATTAGAGTCGTTCAAGAAGCGCTGTGCTGAGGTTTGCTTAGCGCTGGTGCTGTTCAATGCGATCTTGATCTTACTGTTGGCGCTCTTGATGGTACGGCTAGTGATTAGGCCGTTCACATCTGGCAGGTCAAAGCTCTCTTCTGGTACAAAGCCGAAGATGGACTTATAGAAGAACAGGTTAGACAGCAGTGCGTCAGGCGCTACAACTTGACCCATGTGGTCGATGCGGGTGAAGTTGTCGTTCATCGGAGCTTGATCTGCTACGGATTCAAAATCCACTTCGTAAAACTTAGACGCTTCGTTCTCTTCAAGAAGGTGAATCAGCAAGTTGCCAGAGCTTTTGAGAGTAGGGATGTCTAACTCATTCTCTTGGCGCGTCTGATGAATGGTTGGGCTATTGTAGCGGCTTGCCAGCTCAACAAGACGGCTTGAATCTTCAGTGATAACACCGAGCGCGCAGACCGACTCACCATGGCCTTCACGGTAAGTTTGTGCGTTCGAGTTTTTCTCGTAGTTGAAGATGAAGTTGATGTCACCGCGTTGGTACAAATCAACATTCTTACTCTTATGGCAATGGGTCTTTCGGAAACCAAGAGACTCAATCACATCTGAGAAAGGGTTGTTCTCGCGCTCTTTAACTGCGAATTCAATAAAGCTAAGGTCGTGGATCTTAGGTGCATTGAACGCATCGTTAGTTTGATCTTCTAGCCATTTCAAAGAACGCACACCATCGATCGCTTTCTCGATTGGCGATGATGAACGGAATTCATCGTTGAAGACTTCATGGGATAAATAGTCGTTGTAGCCTTTGCCTTTAAGCGCTTTTACGAAATCAATAACTGGGAAGTCACCTTGGCCGGGAAAACAACGATAGTGGCGGCTGTATTGAAGAATATCCATCTGCATTTTTGGTGCGTCGGCCACTTGAACCAGAGCGATCTTGTCGACTGGAATATCGTTCTTCAACGTATCCAATGTGTTTCCGCGTGCAAACATGTGAAAGGTGTCGAGAACCACACCAAGGTTAGGGTGGTCGACCGTTTTCACTAGGTTCCAAGCGTCATCATAATCGGCAATGTGGCGACCCCATGCTAGAGCTTCATAGCCCAATTGCATATTTTCACGCTTTGCCAGTTCAGCTAGCGCGTATAAGTCTTCAGCGCACTGTTCAACGTTTGGAGATGACTGAGGATGCACGTTACTGCACATCATCAAGCGGCTGGTGCCTAGCTGGTGGGCTAGGTCCATTTTACGTTCAAGCATGTTGTACTTTTTCTGGCGAAGGTGAGCAGGCATGCCCTCCATGTCGCGAAACGGTTGTAGTACAAGAATTTCTAAGCCAAGACTGTCTGCGATACGTTTAACGTCAGAAGCTGAACCACGGTATTGAGTGAGGTCATTTTCAAAGATCTCAATAGCTTGAAAGCCCGCTTTAGCGGCAGCATGCATTTTTTGTTCTAGCGTGCCAGACAAGCACACAGTCGCGATTGAATATTTCATGGTGGCTCCTTACTTAAGCTGCGGTGTTACATCTTGAACGGGGACGTATTGTTCGGTTTCACAGGCTTTGATGATCGCGTCGATAACCAATAGATTTTGTAGGCCATCCCAAATGCTGACTTTTGGTGTTTGTTCTTCGCCGCGAATCAATGCGCAGAAGTGTTCAAGCTGGCGTTTTAAAGGGTCTTCACGATGAATTTCTTCTTTGCGCTCAAGCATCTCGTTCCACCAAGAGGGCGTAACATCTTTCGCGAATGATTTAACCTGCATGGTTGGTATAGAAAGGGAGCCATTGGTGCCCGCCACGTGGTAGCAATCTTCGGTTTCGTACGTCGCGTAAGATTTGTTCTCTTGTGAGGTTTGTTCCCAACTGCGTGGGCTTGCTGACGCATCTGACAGAAGGAAAGATCCTAGCGTACCGTTTTCAAAGCGCAGAGAGATGACTGTTGTATCTTCCACTTCAAAATCTCGTGCACTGCTTGAGCTCATCGCCTGAACACCGACAATATCGCCAACAAGGTGACGCAGGTTGCCTATCTCATGAATCATGTTGATAAGGATAGGACCGCCGCCTTTTACCTTGCGCCAGTCGCCCTCATCAAAGTAATAATCTGGCTTGTAAAATGCCGCGCTGCCCATAATAGAAACCAGTTTGCCAAGCTCACCGCTGTCGATGATCTTTTTAGCGGTTTCCAAAAGAGGGCTATAAGCGCGGTGATGGCCCACCAGTATTTTACTGTTCTCATGTTTTGCATGTTTCAATAACTCAACCGCATCTTCGATAGAATCTGTCACTGGCTTTTCGACGATAGCAGCCACACCAGCGACAATACATTCGTGTGTTTGCAGAGCGTGTAACTTATTTGGGGTCGCGAGGATCACGCCGTCTGGCTTTGCATCGGAAAACAGCGCTTCTAAGCTCGCATAAACGGGCACACCGTAATCATCGGCAATCTCTTTCGCCGCTGGGAACGGATCAACGATAGCAGCCAGTTCGCATTGTTCATTTTCAACAATGAGTTTGATGTGTGTTTTCCCGATTAAGCCTGCTCCAGCAACAGCAATTTTAACTTTTTCCATGTTTAAGACCTTATGAGTGAACATTTTAGTTATTGTTATTTGAGTTATGAGTTATGAGTTATTGTTATTTGAGTTATGAGTTATGAGTTATGAGTTATGAGTTATGAGCGAAACAACGATAGACAAAGTAAATCCAGAGGCCAGCGTCGTTATAATCAATGTGTTTGCGCAGAAGTTTTGTTGCTTATAGATCCCGCCAAGAATGGGGTAGATAGAGAGCATTGGTGATGCACAAAAGATAAGCAGCACATATTTCAAATCTCCTTCTACCGGCCAGACCAAAAGTAAACCGAGCGCAATAATTGGGAAGCAAACTAATTTGATGCTAGTAACCAGCGCAATGCGTGATTTTTGGTTTAGCACCAGTGATTGCCCCAAAATTCCACCAATCGCAAACAGTGCTAAAGCGACTGAAGTTTTGGCGAGAACACCAACACTTTCTTCAATCACGAATGGCAGCTGAATACCTAATAGGTTGATGCTCAACGCTAAAGTGATCGAAATGATGATTGGGTTCTTTCTTAGCCTGTTTCCAATCTCGATAAGTTGATCTTTGAGCGAAGAGTCGGTTTCATTCGAGAACTCCAGTAACACCAAACACACAGGAATAAACACGAGATTTTCAATCAATACGCTCATTAGAAACGCTTCTGCGTATTGACCATTAAAAATCGACAACACGATAGGGAAGCCTATGAATGCGCTGTTTGGCATCCCGCTACCTAAAGCGTTGATGAAGCAATCTTGCCACTTCAACTTCATGATTAATCGGCTATACAACACTGCGATGGTCATACACAGCAAGCCGCCTACGGCATAGATCAACATGTAGTTCTTGTTGATGGCTTCGCTCAAATTTAACTGAGTGACACTGCCAAAAATGACCGCAGGAAGTGAGATATAAAGAACGAATTTGCTTACGTCACCGATGAAATGGCGAGTGAAAAAGCCATTTTTAGTCGTGAGAAAGCCTGCCGCGACAATCAGTATCAGCGGCAGCAATATTTCATATACAGACATGGTTTTGTGTGTGCTCTAGTATCCGAATAGCTGTGGCAAGAACAGCACGCTTTGCGGAACAAAAGTGATGAAGAACAACACCAATACTTCAAGTAGGAACAGTGGAATCACTTGCTTAGAAATTGCAGCGATTCCGACCTTGGAAATGGTGTTGGACACAAACAGACAAATCCCCATTGGTGGTGTAATCAAGCCAATCATTAGGTTGAAGATAACTACGATACCGAAGTGAACAGGGTCGATACCAAAGCTCATCGCAATCGGATGAAAGATTGGGATAAGAATCAGCATTGCAGCAATGCCTTCAAGGAATAACCCAACAACCAACAAGATAACGTTTACCATAATCAGGAACATGATTGGGTCGCTGATGCTGCCTAAAATCTGTTGGCTGATGAACTGAGGAACGCGGGAGAAAGTAAGAATCCAGTTCGCTACAGATACAACAGCAATCAGGATCAAGACAATTGAAGAGTCGCGCATTGAACGCATGAACACTTCTGGTAGGTCACTGAAACTTAGAGATTTATACACGAACATACCAACTAGTAGCGCATAGAAAGCTGCGAACGCCGCTGCTTCAGTTGGCGTCACAATACCCATCAAGATTGAACCAAGGATGAAGATTGGCATTGTTAGCGGAACAAACGCTTTTACCAACGCTTTACGGCGGCTTTGACGAACCACGTTGCTTTTTATGTTGTGACGAGTCGCGTAAATAAACACGAAAATAGACAGAGCAACCGCAGACAATACGCCAGGAACAATACCCGCTAAGAATAGGGCAGGGACAGATACGCCACTCGCAATAAGCGCATAAATGATCACTGGAATACTAGGTGGAATCATCGGCCCAATAACCGAAGACGCTGCCGTTAACGCTGAAGAAAACTCTTTGCTGTAGCCTTCTTTTTCCATTTGAGGAATGAACACGCGGCCAAGTGCGGAGGTATCAGCAACTGCAGAGCCAGAGATACCAGCAAACATCACTGAAGACCAGATATTCACTTGAGCTAAGCCACCACGAAAGTGACCCACTAATGCGTTAGCGAAATCAATGATACGGCTAGTGATACCACTCTTGTTCATTAGTTCACCCGCAAGAACAAACAGAGGAACCGCAAGGATAGAGTAAGAATCCAAACCACTAAAAATACGTTGGGCTATTAGGCTGATAGAGATGGGAGTACTAGAGACGTAGAACGACATCGCCAAGATGATGCTGAATACGAGAGGAATACCAAAAATTAGCATGGATCCCATTAAGGCAATTGAAGGCATAACGATTCCTTATACGTCGCTTTGGATAGCTTGAGTTCTTGTGGATACACGCGCTGATTTCACGTGCTGAATTAAACGCAGTGTAGCGGCTATAAATAGGCAAGCGCCGCCAACAATCAATGCTGATTGGAAGTAGTACATAGAGACTCCAATACCAGCTGACTCAATGCCTCCGCGTTTGATCACAAATAGGTACGCTGAGTAAGTCCAGATCACCGAACATAACAAAACAGATAGGTCGACAATGACTTCCAGCGTTTTTTGAAATGCTTTTGATTTCACTGAATCAAGAACAGAAAATTTGATGTGTAAGCCTTCTAAATAACACAATGATGTAGCGAACATAACGCCATAAATCATTGAGTATTTGCTTAGCTCCTCGCCCCATAGGATAGAGGTATTAAAAAAGTAACGGCTGATTGTGGTGATCAACATCACTGCAAACAAATTGAAGAGTGAAGCCCCGGCGAGAATCGCAAGTAGCTTTTTATATTGCTCAATCATGTTCCCTGTCTCCTTGGGAAGAGTCGTTATACATCAGAGGTATAACGACTCATTTCTTATAAGTACTGCTGTAGGGTTTTTGTATTGATTATTCGGTTATGAATTAGTTAGTCGCGGTTTCTACTGCGTCTAGTGCATCATCAATCCATTTTGAATCGATAGTGCCTGATAACCATTTGATCACAGCGGGCTGTGTCTTATCGCGGAATTGTTTCTGTTGCTCTGGCGTTAGCGAAGTAATCTTCATGCCTTTTTGAGCAAGTACTTCTAAGCCTTCTGCTGAATTCACTTGCTGAATAGCTCGACCTACTGTGCCTGCAACTTTTGCAGCACGATCAATGATGGCTCGGTCTTCGGCATTCAAAGATGTGTAGAAATTGTCATTCATTAATAAGAAATCAGTACCATAAACGTGACCGTCTAGAGTGATGTATTTCTGAAGTTCATAGAATTTGTTCGCGTTGATTACGCTGACAGGGTTTTCCTGTCCGTCGATAACGCCAGTGGTCAGAGCGGCAGGAACTTCAGGGAATGCAATAGGTGTAGGCTCTGCATCCAATGACTTCATCATTTCAACGTAAAGTGGTGTTGTCATTACGCGGATTTTAAGACCGTTTAAGTCTTGCGGCATAGTAATTTCACGCTTTGAGTTTGTGAAATGGCGGAAACCTGTTTCGCCATAAGCGAGGTTACGTAGACCCGTTGTTTTCAAACATTGGTCATTCAATTTTTGACCAAACTCACCATCTAGCACTTCCCAAGCAATAGGAGCTGAAGGGAACAGGTAAGGGATTTCTAGTACGTTCGCTTCCTTACAAAGCTTAGAGTAAGCACCAGAAACCATAGTCATGGTTAGCATGCCTTCTTGAGTCGACTGAAGTAGCTCTGTCTCGCCACCAAGTTGACCTGAAGGGTAGATATTTACATTAATTCGACCACCAGATTCAGCCTCTACAAGGTTCTTGAAAACCTGTGTTGCAGCGCCTTTCTTAGAGATCGTCCAATCTTGTGAATCTACATGCCCAATAGTGATGTCCAGAGCAGCAGCAGAACCTGCATATGCAAGCGATAGAGCGAGTGTAAGTTTAGTTATTGTTTTCATTTGTGAACCTCCTGTTTCTACGTCGATAAAGTTATCACCTAAAATTAACAACCGATAATTCATATAGTGAAAGTGTTATTCAATTTTGAGATAACATTAACTATTCGTGCTGGGGTTACAGTTTGATATTCTATTTGCATTGCACTATAAAACAGTAGGTTACTGATATATAGCTGTGAGTTATGTATTGAAAAAGGGGATTGAAAATGAATTTTTGTGTATTTCTTTTTTGGAGAATGAAGTCACATCTTTACCTTGGTGGAGTTACATTTTATCTACATCAACTCACAGATTTCAGCTTTTCTGCTGGAAGAGTATTCAAAAAATGTGCTGAATGTGTTCGATAGTTGACGGGGTTTAAATGAGTCATTTGGCAACGTTTTTGAAGGTGTCATTTGTATTTGTAATTTGAATGTAAATGGCAGTTTGACAGCACTTTTGAGGCGATAACATGTTAAATATTCCAAACTTGAGACACCTAAGAGCGATATCAGAAGTGGTGAATACTGGAAGCATTAGCAAGGCTTCGGAAGTGGTGTTTTTGTCTCAGCCAGCCATCACACAAGCGATAGCGAAACTGGAAAAAAACATTCATAGTGAGCTGTTCGAACGCACCACCGATGGCATGAAACCGACCGAACAAGGAGAAGCGTTTTCATTTCGAATTGAACGTGCGTTAGAGTACATCAGTAAAGGCATTGCTGATTCACTAAAAGTCGCGAAAGGCCAGCGAAAAAGCAGTGTTCAGCGCTATTTGTTCAATATAACGACCACTCAATTGAAAGCATTGATCGCGGTTTCTAACGGTCAAAGCTTTACTGAAGCCAGTCGAATTTTGGAAGTGTCGCAGTCGTCAGTTTATCGTGCATCTAAAGATCTTGAAGAGATCCTTGGTATCACTTTATTCGAAAAAAACAGCACGGGTATTACGATTAGTAAAGCTGGTAGCGCTCTGGTGATGTCGAGTAAATTAGCCTTCGTAGAAATCAAGCAAGGCATCGAAGAGGTTGGCTTATTGAGTAACCGCCATAACAGTGTGATTACGGTTGGCTGTTTGCCTCTTGCTCGTACATGTTTACTACCAAACACCATCAATGAGTTTTCTCGTAAGTTCCCTGATTGCCAAATTCATGTGATCGACGGCCCGTATCAAGACTTGCTCAATCACTTACGCCACGGTGACCTAGATATCCTCATTGGTGCGCTGCGTTTCCCATCACCGAGCACTGATATTCGCCAAGAAACTCTGTTTCAATCACATAACAAAATCCTCTCTAGAAACGATCATCCATTGAGCTTGAAAGAGCAAATAACACTTGATGATTTACAAGATTCGAGTTGGGTTGTATCTAATGTAAACACACCTGGACGTAGAATGTTTGAAGACATTTTCACATCTCAGGAACGTGATGTACCCACTCGAATTGTTGAGGCGAGCTCGCAGATGTTGGTAAGAGAACTGCTTTTAGGCAGCGATCGATTAACGATTCTCTCTCAGCACCAGATCACTCGCGAACTTGAAGAGGGGCACTTCACCATTCTGCCATTTGATTGCAAAAAGCAGTCACGCCCAATCGGTTTAACCATGCGGAAAAACTGGTTTGCTACCTCGGTTCAAAACCATTTTCTGACGTTGTTACGTGAGAAAGGTGTACAGCTTTAGTTATTCTCAGTTGAGTTCAGTTCGGCTTGTTGTGTTTTCTGTTTGGCTTTCTATTTTCAACTTAAATCATGACACTCAAGTGCGGTCTAAAAGTGAAGGCATTTTTCCAAAATTGAATACCCCTTATATTTATTTGATTATCGCTCTGTAGGTGCCAATGCTAAGGTAACTGTCATGAAAAACGCAGATAAGTTGGCAGGTAAAAAGAGAATTATGGCGACGATAACAAGAGCTGCGTTCATTGGTTTTGGTGAAGCTGCACAAGCATTTTTGGTGAGCTGGGGTGATAAAGCACCAGAAGTGATTAGTGGATTCGATATCAAAAGTAACCATGCACAGCACCGCGAAAGCATTCTTCTTGAATACATTAAGCATGGCGTTCAAGGTGCATTTGAAGCTCACGAGGCGATAAATGGTGCTGAGTTAGTCTTTTCATTGGTGACGGCCGATCAAGCTGAAGCTGTGGCGAAAAACGTAGCGAAAACATTCACGTCCAAACAGATATTCTTGGACTGTAATTCATGTTCACCCCAAGTAAAACAAAGGAATGCTGAGCTTATTGAAGCATGTGGTGCAAGCTACCTTGATGTTGCAATTATGGCCCCGGTGTTGGGAAGAACATCTGCAATCCCATTGTTGATCTCAGGAAAAAAAGCATTAGAAATTGAACCGATACTGATCTCACTTGGCTTCAAAGTTGAAGTGGTGTCTGACCAAGTGGGTGAGGCATCAAGCATCAAAATGATCCGTTCTGTGATGGTAAAAGGACTTGAAGCTCTCACTACGGAATGTTTGTTGGCAGCGCGTAAAGCGGGGGTTGAAAATCATGTGCTCGAATCACTCAGTACAACGTATCCAGCTCTGCCATTGAACGATCTCGGCCAATATCACTTGGAACGTATGTTATCTCATGGGGAGCGACGTTCTAACGAGCTTAAAGAGGTGTCTAATACCTTAAGCGAACTAAATTTGAATGGCTCGATGGTGAACGGTGCGATGGAGTGGCATAGCGCACTCGGTAAGATGCCAGTCGAGTATCAAGGGCAAGACCTATCTACATTGAGTGATTTGGTATTAGGGCAATTGGCCAATACTGGAACTCGCGCATTGAATGAATAACGGCATAGCCAAAAAATCGAAAATCTAAGCAAGCGAATGTTGTGATTAGTTGAATGCGGAGCAAGGTTAAACGTAGAAGCCATCGATTATTAAGCAATTAAGCAATTAAGCAATTAAGCAACTAAGTAATTCATTAAGTAATCAAACATTAAGTAAAAAGCATTAAGCAACACCGGCCAAACAGGGCGGGTATCAAATTAAAGGAATGAATATGAACGTATGTGTTGTGGGCGCGACAGGTGCCTTTGGACGTAAACACTTGGATGCTATCCGTGAAATTGAAGGCGTTCGCGTAACTGCGATGGTTTCTCCAGAGCAAGATAAGCTTGATCAACTGATCACAGAGTATGGTCATGATTCAAAGGGCTTTACCAACCTATCTGACGCACTTGCACTTGATGAGGTGGAAGCAGTAATTCTTGCTACGCCAACACAAATGCACGCAGCACAAGCGATTGAATGTATGGAAGCAGGCAAACATGTTTTGGTTGAAATCCCAATGGCGGACAACATCGAAGACAGTTACCGCGTGGTAGAAGCGCAGAAGAAATCAGGTAAGGTTGCAATGGCTGGTCACACTCGTCGTTTCAATCCAAGCCACCAATGGATTCAAAATAAGATTGCTGCAGGTGAACTTCATATTCAGCAGATGGACGTACAAACATATTTCTTCCGCCGCACAAACACCAACGCTAAAGGTGAAGCTCGTTGTTGGACCGATCACCTGCTTTGGCACCATGCTTGTCATACGGTTGATCTTTTCCAATACCAAACCGGTGAACAGGCAACAAAACTTCAAGCACTTCAAGGTCCAATTCACCCAGACTTGGGTATCGCGATGGACATGAGCATTGGTATGAAAGTGCCATCAGGTGCAATTTGTACGCTTTCACTGTCATTCAACAATGATGGCCCGTTTGGTACGTTCTTCCGTTACATCTGTGAAGAGGGCACTTACCTAGCGCGCTATGATGACCTGTATGACGGCAAAGAAAACCCTATCTCGCTAGAAGGTGTTGAGGTTTCTAATAATGGTATTGAACTTATCGACCGTGAATTCTTCGATGCAATCAAAACGGGTCGTGAGCCAAATTCAAGTGTGGCGAGCTGCCTTCCTGCCATGGAAACATTAGACAAGCTTGAACAGTTACTTGAAGCTGAGTAATTAAAACTGAGTAGTAAGTTAACGCTCAGTAGTGACTTAAAGAAGAACCGTTCTTTAAAGTCGTGTTAGTGAACAGTTGGTATTTTTAGCAGTAAAAGGATAAACGATGATGGCTAGTATTGGTGGGCAGACATTAGCGCCAGTGGCTTTAGGTTGTATGAACTTGTCGCATGCTTATGGCACTCCACCGCAGAAATCGGATAGCATTAAGTTACTCAATCAAGCGTTGGATCTGGGCTATAACATGCTCGACACGGCTGCGTTGTATGGCTTTGGTGCGAATGAATCACTGTTAGCTGAGGCGGTTGGTCATCGTCGTCATGAGTTTTTCCTCGCTAGTAAATGTGGAATGTTCAAAGGGCCTGATGGCAAGCGAGCGATTGATGGGCGGCCAGAAACGATTCGTAAAACGTGTGAAGATTCACTACAACGTTTGAATACTGACGTCATTGATTTGTACTACCTGCATCGATGGGACAAAAGCGTTCCGATTGAAGAGAGCATTGGTGAACTTTCTCGTTTGGTCGAAGAGGGTAAGATCAAACACATAGGTTTGTCAGAAGTTTCTGCCGACACCATCGCCAAAGCTAATGCGGTTCATAAGATCGCAGCAGTACAATCTGAATATTCACTCTGGTCGCGTAATCCAGAAATCGCGGTTATCGAACAGTGCCAAAAGATAGATGCAACTTTTGTGTCATTCAGTCCTGTTGGCCGCGGTATGTTGACAGGTGAAGTGAAAGATAATCAGTTTGTCGCTGGTGATATTCGCTTAGCCATGCCACGTTTCTCTGATGAACACTTCGAGTCTAATTTGTCTTTAGTACGACAGTTTGAGTCTGTGTTGCCGATGTTTGCCGAAGAGAACGGCTTTTCGATTAATGACAATCGCGGTTCAACTCCGACTCTGGCACAACTGGCATTGGCTTGGACTTTGAAAAAAGCACCGAACTCTATCGCATTACCGGGTACTACAAGCCTCCAACACTTAGAGGACAACTGGAATGCACAGCAGTTATCGGTTTCTGATGAATTGTTGCGCGTGATAGACGATATTATTCCTCAAAACAAGATAGCTGGTGGACGTTATAACGCGGCAACTCAACGCGAGATTGATACTGAAGAGTTCTAATCACTGCTCGATTATTAGTTGTATCTTACTCGCTTTATCTTACTTGTAGTATCAATGACAATCTATCCAATAAACCTCCGGTCACGCCTACGTAACCGGAGGTTTTTTATTTCAAGACCTAATAAGCAAAACAGTTTTGCCTTGTTGATCTCCATTTAACGCGGTTCGCTTTTTGTTCTAACTCAATCTAAACGCAACGTGAGGCCTGAATAGTTCGAGTATCCGCGCAGTAACACATGATAAGTCACGCCCTGTTGCGCGCTCACACTGCACTGCTCATTATTGCCAGCGCGATAAGGGCGACAGTCGTAACTGGATGTGGTTGGCTTGTTACCCGATTTCACGTAAAGGTCGGCATCGCCTGAGCCGCCAGACATTGAAACCGTCACGTTTGATGCAGAATCCACAGTGAAGGTGTAGAAGCTCTCTGAGGATTGATTCCCGCTTAGGTTCGCAATCGGAGTGTCTTTCGTTAGTACATTGCCAGTTGGCGGTGTGACACCACAGCTTGCATTCACGCCTACGGTGTTAAAAGCATCTTCAACATCGGCAACCACATAGCCCATGTCGGCTGCGGCTTTCGCTACGCCACAAGCACCAGCATCAAAGGTACTGTTTGCCGTCCAATACAGTTGGTTTGCGACTGTGAATATTTCAAAGTCCTTACGTACATTCCAACCCGATTTGTTCGCTAAAAGGTAAAAGGCGCGGTTATAAACACCGCTAGACAAGTGAACGTTCAAACCGTCGTAGTATTGAGAGGCATGATCAATCGAGCGGCCATCTTTTGAAGGTTGATCAAAGTAACGCAAGCCACCTTCCGATTTGAATATGTCGCTACCAACAATCCAATCTACATTGCCACGCAAGTAATATTCAGCCGCTTCGCCCGCAATGTCTGAGAAGGCTTCATTCATACCGCCCGACATATTTCGGTACACAAGCCCCGAGTTTTGCTCTGTGAACCCGTGGCTGACTTCGTGAGCACTCACGTTGATATCGACCAGTGGGTAAAAGGTATTTTTGCCATCGCCAAAAGTCATCGATGTACCATTCCAGAAGGCATTTTCATAATCCGTGCTGTAATGAACTCGCATCGTCAGCTGGAAGGTTAACGGCGAGGTGTTCATCCACTCTTTGTACATATCGAAGACAACATTACCGAAGTAGTGCGCATCGTTAAGAGGCGAGTATGCCCCGTTAATGTATTTATGATCGGTGTAGTTGGTTCCGTCGGCACAGTTGTAGCTGTAGGCAGCGCTGCCAGAGGTTCCATGATTCAAGTTGACCGTCTTAACCGAATCGTTCTCTAACTTACACGTCGTGCCTGTTTTGTCGATGGGAAAGCTAGGGAAGTCACTTCCGTATTCATATCGAGTGGTTTTGAGGTTACCACCCGGGCCAGTACCAGACGATTTAGCGTGGTTTAATCCATTCCATTTTTGGAGAACATCGCCAGTCGTAGCATCAATAAAGTAGAAAGGGCGCTCTGGCATAGAGGATGCGATAAAGAAATCGACCAGATACACCACTTGGGCAACTTGGTTCTCATCCAATCTCACCATCAGTTTCGCGTTTTTGTTTTCAATGGACTTTTTGCCGACGGTAAATGTGCGATGAGCAGACAATGCGGCTTCAATCGCTTGTTCCTGATTCAGTTTTGGCGCGATGCTGGATAGGTCACCACTGATGCCTTGTGCCATGGAGCCGAACACCTGAGTGGGCTGGTTCTTAGAAAGGGTGGCGACAACGGAGGTATCAAAGACGGGTAAACCTAAGTGAGTTTGTTGGTAACGGACTTTCGTTTTCCCATTGGGCAATACCACCCGTTTCACTTCAGAAAAACCTAATTCTAGTGGGGCAACACTCTTCGACTGCGCGACGAGGCTTTGTTGTAGCAGTGTATCATTATCGATTCTGACCATTTCTGCAGCGTGTGCAGTAAAGCCGAAAGACGTACCTAGAATGGCTGCGATTTTCCAGCTTAGTTGACGTTGTTGGTTCATTTTTCGTTCCTGATTTTAATATAAACTCCTTCTTCCCAACGGCTTTATAGGAAGTCTATATGCAACACGCTAATGCCATGTGTTGCGAATCAAGATTGGAAGAGTATTTCGGCTTATGACAAGTTTTTTTAGGGAGATTAAATTTTAGAGTATGTAATTCAAAGTTTACAAAAATACTTATTGATCAAATTTTTTGTATAAAATCCAATTTTATTATTTATCGTAAACGTATGAAGGGTAGGGAATTATTAAAAACCGCTTTGTTTTAATTTATAGAATGAATTTCTCGAAGTTAATTTCGGTATTTATCTGTTTTTACCTTAACTACAAATTAGTAAATAAACGGTTTTTTGAAGTGGAAATATTGTCTTTATTGTCAATAGTAAACTTGTTTTAACAATAGCACTAAGCACAGATTTTCACTTTTCTAACACTTAATCTCGTTAGACAGAAAAACTCTACATTTTGTTGTTCAATCACAAATCATGAGCGATAAGTCATTGTTATAAAGGGAGTCGGTCGTTTAAAATAGGTTACATAAGAATCCAGCCAGAAAATTGGTATTTAGATACGGACTTGTTCTGGCTGATAGCTGTTATGAGTAAAGGATTAGCATGTCGATAACTAATGCAGAAAATAGCCTTTTTGATGAATGGAAAGGAAATAGAAAAGGTTTTGTTTCAGATGGTTTAGTTTCTGAACAGGATTACTTAAATTCCGACACAAAAATATGCATTGTATTAAAAGAAGTTAATGATTCCGACGGAGGTGGTTGGGATTTAAGAGAGTTTCTAGCTGAAGGTGCGAGATCTCAAACATGGAATAATGTTGTCCGCTGGATAAACGGAATCAGAAATATAAATCGTGATATACCGTGGCAAGAGTTTGATGAGATTAATGAAGCAGACAGACAGTCTTCTTTAAAATCAATATGCGCAATGAACTTAAAAAAATCGCCAGGTACTCACACAACAGATAAAGCTTCTCTTAATAAAGTAGCTAATGAAGATCGAAACTTTATTGAGCAACAGTTTTCTCTATATAATCCTGATATAACCATATGTGGCGGGACAGGTGACTTATTTAAGGATACTGCGGGGCTTAATAAATATGAATGGAAGAGGACTAATCGTGGAGTTTGGTGGTATGAAAGAGCACCAAAGAAGTATGTCATTGCATATTGCCACCCAGAAGCACGAGTAGATAACCCATTAATTGTATACGGGTTAATTGACGCAATAAGAGAAATTTACTCATAACAAGCGCTTAAGCGGGCGTTTATGTGTAATCATTGGAAACAGATAAAATGAAGCTTTCAAAGTCGTTAGAAGAATCTCTTAAAAAAGATGATCTGACCAATTTAGCGGTAAATCTTGGCGAAGTTGGTATAGATGCAATTTTAGATAATGGTGTATTAAGAGACATCCCAGTGCTATCTAGTATTGTAGGTGGTATCAATGCGATTGGTAGCGTGCGTGATGCTCTGTTTACGAAAAAGCTTATTTCATTTCTTTCTGAGTTGTCGGATATTCCGGTAGAACAGCGCCGAACTATGATCGATTCAATTGACAACTCGGATGACTACAAAGTAAAAGTTGGTGAGAAGCTTATCTATATCATAGAGAAAACAGAAGACCACTATACGAGTAAAATTATTGCCATATTCTTCTCTGAGTTTCTTGTCGGAGAAATCACATACAATCAATTTTTAAAAATTAGTCGAATTATCGATAGTATGTTTATTGGTGATTTTTTAGAGTTTGCTAATGAGCCGTCAGAATCGATTGATTTTAATTCTGAAAATACATTTATTAACACTGGATTAGTCGATGTATATTTTGAACCTATGGTAGTTAAAGATAGTGATTGCTACGATGACTGTGATAAATATGAAACGAGTGGAGGTGCAAGCCTGTACATCACTTCTATCGGTGAGCTTGTAAGGTTGGTACTCAAGGGAAAAAATTACACATAACAAACGACTATGGCGTCAATGATTAGTTTTTGGCTGTATTTTCATCCCACATTAAGCCATCTCTCAGCATAGAGTTAAGGGTCACGTTTCAAGGAGGAAACATGACAAGCAACCAACTATTGGAAAAGGCACTTTATAGCAGTGCCAGCATCCATCAACCTCATTCATTAAAAGCTTATTTGGCTGCGAACTATCTGAATGGTTATTTCACTAAATCATACAATGTGTGGCTTAAAACGAGTGAGCTGATAGACCAAACTGAGATTGAAGTTTTAGGTGATTACTCTGCAACGGTGCAAGCGCCGAAGTTTACGGTTCTCCCACGCAAGGGCGAACGTTTGCTTTTTGTTTCTCGGAATTTAATTGCAACAGTAAATGACACACAAACGTAGATGTAGCGCACAGAAACGAAAATGGGGATATCGCGATTACGTAATCATTGATCTAGCCGATAGTGAGATAGTGATAAGAGATCGATAATTCGTTGTCGGATCCAAATTAGAACTTTAAATCTAATTTCTAAGTAGTTGTTATCTCAGGAAGAGTTTTTGTGCTATGCGCCCCTATATTAAATACATTATCCCTATTTTAATTCCTTTCATTATCCTCGTAATGCCGCTATCAGCGTTTCCATTTGAAGGCCTCACGATTATTCAACAACGCGTTATCGCGATCTTTTTATTAGCGGCATTGTGCTGGGTGTTCGAGCCTATCCCGATCTACGCGACGTCTGTTGTTATTATCGTTCTGCAATTATTGATGTTGTCGGATAAAGGGCTGATCTTTTTAAGGTTTGATCATGGGGAAGAACATTTTGGTGAGCTGTTAAAATACAGCGATATCATGGCAACATTCGCCAGCCCAATCATCATGCTGTTTTTGGGCGGTTTTTTCTTAGCAATGGCCGCCACTAAATATCGATTAGACGTAAACTTAGCCCGTGTATTATTGAAGCCATTTGGACAAGACCCAAAGTTTGTGATGCTCGGTTTAATGTTGATCACCGGTATCTTTTCGATGTTTATGTCTAACACAGCAACAACGGCAATGATGCTATCTATTTTAACGCCGGTACTGGCTGTGTTTGGTCCGAAAGACCCCGGTCGTGTAGCGTTTGCGCTTTGTATCCCTGTTGCTGCTAACATCGGTGGCATTGGCACCCCGATAGGAACCCCTCCGAACGCTATCGCACTTAAATATTTAGTTGGCGATAACCTCATTACGTTCGGCGAATGGATGGCATTTGGTGTGCCGTTTGTCGTTATTATGATGGCGTTAGCGTGGTTTTTAATCGGCTTTATGTACAAAGCTGACCAAAAGAAAATCGAACTAAGTATTAAAGGTAAATTCCTTAAAACACCCAAAGCCATTGCGGTGTACGTCACTTTTGCGCTCACCATCATTCTTTGGTTAATGGGTTCAAGCCATGGCATGAACTCTTATACCGTCGCTCTGATTCCTGTTGCTGTGTTCTCTCTCTCCGGGATCATCAATAAAGAAGACCTGAAGAAAATTTCTTGGGATGTACTGTGGCTTGTATCAGGTGGTATTGCGCTTGGTTTGGCTCTCGATAAAACGGGCTTAGCAAAGCTCGTGGTACACAGTATTCCGTTTGATACCTACTCACCCTATGTGGTGTTGTTCGGAGCGGCGTTCTTGTGCTTGGTAATGGCAAACTTTATGTCTCATACCGCAACGGCTAACTTGTTAATGCCAATTATGGCGGCATTAGGTTCGTCTATGGCGTCACTCACACCACTAGGCGGTGAATTAACGTTAATTCTGGTTGTGACTTTTGCCGCTTCATTAGGTATGTCGCTACCAATCAGTACGCCACCAAATGCGTTGGCTCATGCCACTGGTCATGTGCAAAGTAATCAAATGGCCAGAATCGGTATTATTTTGGGTGTGGTTGGTGTGCTACTGAGTTTTGTTATGGTGTGGCTGCTACATTCAATTGGTCACATAGGATAACGATACGTGTATCAACAAAAGTTAGAAGCACTTATCGATCGCTATTTTAACCACGCAGAACGTCGGGTGACGTGCTGTGCCGGTAACACCATTATTGAGCAATCAGCGTTAAACACTCGTTTATATTATGTGTTGAGTGGAGAACTGGAAGGGTTTTATACCGAAGAGAATACACCGCAAGTGCGAGTATTTAGCGCGGGTAGTGGGGCTTTTATAGGCGTTCATAGCTTCTTTTCAGGTAATTGGACAGCATCTTCAACGGTTGTTGCCAAAACCGATGTTGAGTTAGCGTGGATCGATAAAGACACGCCGGCAGAAGATGAAGGTAAATTTGGCCCTCTTACCGCACAGTTCACACCTGTGATTGTCAATGAGTTGTCTCGCCGTCAACGCCGCGCAACACAAGAAGCGATAGCGAAACAAAAAGCGCTAGAAAAGTTACATACTGCTGAGCAAATGACGACCTTGGGTCAATTGGCTGCAGGGATTGCCCATGAACTTAACAACGCTATTGGTGTAGTAAATAGTAAAGCTGGTCGACTTGAAACGGTCATCATGGATCTGCTTGAAGAAGTGCATCCAGAAGCCAGTCAATTTTTCGATTTTGGGTTAATGCATGGTCAGAAAACGTCGTCGTCAGAAGCGCGAACACGTGGGCGACAATTTGAAAGAAAATATGGTTTAGACAAAAACATTGCTCGCTCTCTTGCAAAGGCGATTCCAATTGACGCTTTATCTGCAACAGACGTTATTTCAAAGCATTGGCTGAAAAACCCAGAAGAAGCGATTCGTTTTTGGCAGATGGGCTGTGATTTACATGATTTACGTTTGGCATCTAGACACACCGTCGGCATCGTAAAATCGGTTAAACAACTTGGCAGAGTTGATATTGACACCGAAGAAGCGGTTGATATTAATGACTCCATTAACCATGCCTTATCGTTGTTACAAAGTGAGTTACGTAGAGTGTCTGTGCGATTGAGCCCAGCAGATTTGCCGACTTTTAAAGGCTCGAAAACAGAGCTTGTTCAGATTTGGGTCAACATTGTAAAGAATGCTTGTGATGCAATGTCGAATTCAGACGATGCTGCAATAGAAATTCAAACCAGATTAAGTAAGAAAAGAATATTAGTTACGATCGCGAATAACGGCCCTGAGATAGACGAGGTGACTCGTAGAAAGGTGTTTCAGCCCAACTTCACCACTAAAAAAGGTGGTTTATCGTTTGGATTGGGCTTGGGTTTATCAATAGTTAAGCGGATTGTGGCGGGTTATGGCGGAAGTGTCATTGTGAAAAGTGATGCTTCTAAAACTGTATTTAGAATCAAGTTACCAATAGAGGGTGAACATGGAGAAGCTTAATTTAATCTGTGTCGATGACCAGAGAGAAGTACTGAGCGCAGTGATACAAGATTTAGAGCCGCTGGCGAGTTGGCTGAATATTGAAGATTGTGAATCAGCGCAAGAAGTGCTTGATCTCATTGATGAACTTGACGCAGAAGGCGAACACATTACCGTCATCGTGTCTGATCATGTGATGCCAGGGAAAACGGGTGTGGAGTTACTCACTGAAGTGTCCCATGACAGCCGCTTTGCGAATACAAAGAAAATTCTTCTTACGGGACAGGCCACTCATACTGATACCATCAATGCGATTAATGCAGCAGGCATCGACCGTTACTTTGAAAAGCCTTGGCAAGCAAGCACATTAGTTGAGTGCATTCGTACTCTTGTCACTGAGTACATATTTGATCAAGGGCTTGATTACACGGACTATCAGAATGAGCTCGACCAGCAGGTTGTGTTGAGACGCTTACGCTAGTCTCTTATGTTAGCGTTACATTAGTCACTAATGTAAGTCGCTTGAAATTGTATGCACCGAAGGACGCTTTCTGAAGGATATTGTCTTTGAAAGATGTAACCTTTCGGTGCATATATTACCCATCTCTTTTAGTCGTTCAGGCTTTAGTACTCAGTTATTAACACACTGGTTGTTGGCTTAAGTCTAACACTCATACGCCAACGCCCAACGCCAATGCCAACGAGAACTAAGTTAATGCATAGTCTTTATACACCACATGAGTGCCGTGCCTGCCTCTAGGTTACGCCAGTGGATGCATTGTGTTTTCTTCACGAACGAATCCCTGGACATGCAGCAGAACTAAAATGTGTCGCAGAGTCCCAGTGTCGTTTGTTAGAAAAGTAAACTCGGAAACCTCACCAGAGTTGTTCAAATAGTCTGATATCTAACACTTGGCAGGCAATCTTTAAACTAGGCTTTGTGTTCATATCTTAATGGGTTAAGTTTATTGTCTGCGTTGTACTACTTGTTGAAGCGGCGCAGTATTCTTTTTCGAAAATAGGAGACTTCATGGTTGGCAATGCAGTAGAGCAAGCAATCGAAAATATCCGATTGAAATCACAAGGCACGGATTGTTTAACGAGTTGCGCGGTGACGATCAACTTCCACCCCGATCGTTATACGTCTGACAATAAACCTTTGCTCGAAGCGATGGCTGACGATGGATGTTTGAAGTCTCAATTTGAAACGGGCACCAGCAATGGTGGTATTACGGCTTACCCCGGTGGTGATCGTTGGTTATGGGAAAAGCGAGTGTTCGACGGCGCGTATGACAATGCTCCGAACACGCTTAGGCCGAAATATGGCGCACTGAACTACCGTAACTATGAGACTGGCGCTTCATCCCGTTTTGGTTCTGCTTACTTCCAGTTGAAAGCCGACACCTTGGCACGAACCACGTTCTGTTATCCAGACAGCTTCTTTGAGCCAGAAGACTTCGCCGTGTCTAGCCGAGTAAAAGCGTTAATTGATAAGGCATCTTCATCGGATGTCGATTTACTTGATGATTATATCGAGGCACATGTTCATGGGGTTATCTCTCTGAAAGACGATATTGACTGCCTTGTATTAGACCCTATTTACCGCTTGACGATTATTGAAGAACGCGCGGTGAAATTGGGCGTTCCGATAAAGTGGCACAATGGCTACGAGTTAAGCCTAGAAGAGATGAACCGCTACCCAGATTATCGCGGCCAGTCGTTTATAGAACTCGCAAAAAAGTTAGCGGTAAACGGCAAGATCAATGCGAAAATACTGGGGCTAGCCGTGACAGAGCAAGGTTATGACCAACAAGACGTAAAGAAGGTCTGGCATTACTTGGCTCGGTTTGGTTATCGATCAGAATAAATCTCTAATAGCATCAGTGGGCTCTTCTGAGGTTTTAACCGCAACTCCCTGCATTTAGCGGAAACCCGCAGCAAAATATAATCGGTAGGATTTTAAAATGAGTGAGATTGCTCGCTTTATCTCTGGTGAAGTGCCAGACAAATTTGGTCGTAATATTGAACAGTTGTTAGCTTATAATCACTTTTGGTTGGAGCATGACCATAAGTATATTCAAGTGTTTTTCCCAATCGATGAAGGGACTAAGTTTAATCAACATGCACCGTTGGTGACTCAAGAAGATAGGGCGCTTTTTGTTAACTCAGAAGACCTTCGTACAGCTCATCTACAAGTACTCGACCTGATGCTTGATTTCTGGGGCATGCAGCGAGACGGAAGTGAAATATCCTCATCGTTGCCACTTAGCCCAGCCAACCATGTATGGTTGAAGAGTCATGATCATAACCAGCTTCGACTAACACGAGCCATTCGCAGTTTATACTTGCTAGGCAATGAAGAGGTTGCGATCAACTTATGTGACTTCTTGATCGCAGTGGCCAATGAAACTGGTTCTGTATCTGATAAAACGGTGCAATATTGGCGTAATGCGTTAAATGGTTAGAAGCCCGCAATAGCCAGTGGGTTAACACTCGGTATGAATAGGAAGGAGACTCAGGATGAGTGCAGATTTTAAAGGTTCGTGTTTGTGTGGCAGTGTTCGTTTTTCTGTTGAAGGGTTTAGCGAAAAAGCCGCAAACTGCCACTGTTCAATGTGCCGAAAATTTCATGGCGCCGCTTTCGGGACGTCAGTTGGCGTAAGAGGCTTAAACTGGCTTTCTGGCAAAGATCGACTCAAAGAGTTTGTCGCATCAAACGGCACAACACGAACATTCTGCTCCAACTGTGGATCAAGCCTTGGCTTCAGAGTTCAAGGTGAACCTCTTGAAAATATCGAGTTGGCGATATCAACGTTCGATGTCGATATTCCTGTCACAATTGATGCTCAGATTTATACAAAATACAAAGCGAACTGGTGTGAATTACAGGCCGAGTTAAGTGTTTTTCCAGAAGGGCGCTCAACCTAAGGTGCAGAATCCGTTAGTCGGTTGAACATAGATTAAACTGCAATCTGTGTTATACATCAAAGTTGATATTATTTTGGCTAACTCATTAATTTTCATTATGTTAGGGTTCTTCTAGTTTTTATAAGAAGGCGACTAGATTATGAAAAAGGGATTTGTCATCGCTGTATCAATTGGCTTTGTTGTCTTCTTCCTCGCTGGCCGCGAACTTCAATGGTTCGGGTCCAGTAATTCCGAGTCGTTCCCTAAACTTCCTGATAGTCCCCAATTTGTGCCATCTACTGACTTTGACGGTGAGTGGCTAGGCCGTCGAATTAACACTACTGGCAATAATATGTGTGAGCGAACAACCATCACTGGAAACATTCGTGAAGGTAAAGCCACGCTAAGGCTTACCTACAACGGAACACCATTAGAAGGTTGGGTGACAGAAAGCGGCGACTTACGTTTATATGCTAAACATCGCCAATGGGATTATCGATTCTCAGCAACTGGCAGCGGCGAGAGATTTGATGGTCGTTGGCACTTAACTAATGGCCCGTGCCAAGGGACTTGGTTTATAGAAAAGCTGGGTGATAATCTTGGCGTTGACGAATAAAGGATAATTTTCATGACATCCAATATTTGGCACTTTCGATACGCATTTGTAGAAGGTTATTACGTTAGGGAACTCTGCCTTTTTCGGTTCTCAATTGAAATTGGTCTACGCTGATGGATTAGCCGAACAAGATACATATGGTAAATTCTAGTTATTAATGAAGTTGTGCATGGAGGTGCAATGAACATCGGAATCTATATTTATAATCAAGCAGAAGTTCTCGACTTCTCTGGCCCGTTTGAAGTCTTCAGTACAGCAAAGCGCTTAGGTGCTGAAGATCTAAATGTATTCTTAATCTCCGAAACTGCAGAACCGGTTATAGCTCGGGGCGGTTTTAAGGTATTGCCTGACTACTCGTTAAATAATCACCCCAAAATAGATTTGTTGATGGTCGTTGGTGGTGTACATACTGACGAAATGAACAAGCCAAATGTGCTCGATTGGATATCTTCTGTTTCAGAATCGGCCTCACAAGTCGTGTCTGTTTGTACTGGTGCATTTCTTTTAGCTAAAGCAGGTTTACTTGAGAGGTTAACAGTAACCACTCATTGGGAAGACATCTCCGACTTAGCGCAGCAATTCCCAAGTTTAAATGTGATCAGTGATAAACGGTGGGTGGCGTCAGGTAAATTCACTACATCTGGCGGTATCTCGGCAGGTATAGATATGAGCTTACATTTAGTATCAGTACATAACGGCCTACAGTTTGCCAAGAAAGTTGCGCGTCAAATGGAGTACAGCTGGCAGGAATGTAAATAGCTAACCATCAACAATGATTCAAGATATGTGGCATTTGCCTACACAGTATTCAGGTGTGGTTTGAAAACAAAGGGCAAAATATGAAAGTAAAGCTGGTCAAAGGTTCAGATCCTCAATTCGCTGAGCTAATCACCAAAACGAATATGGCGAGTTACTATCAGGCTCGTGACATCGCTTGGGGTCATAGTCAGTTTTTACGAAGTTGGGATGAGTTGGATAACTATGAAGTTTATGTTGGTGGCAACCGTATTGGAGTTATTCGATTCAGCTATACCAGTGACACCACGTTTCTCAGAGACTTTCAGATATTAGCTGAACATCAAGGCCGAGGCTTTGGTGCTAAGTGTTTAGATTTAGTGATCGAACATGCGAACAATCAAGCATCGACTCAGTTAGTGCTACGTGTGTTCAGTGAGAACCCCGCTATTAAGCTTTATCAATCAAAAGGCTTCACCAAACTTTCCGAGATTAAAGGCTTGGTTGAAATGGAGTTACGTTTGGATTCAGTACAAGGAAGGCACCATGGTTAGCCGTATCCGATTAAATTTTGTTAAATATACATTGGTTGAGTTCGCACTCGCTGCGTTCTTATTAGTGTCTATTTATTGGTTATTTGATGGTAACCCTCAATCACTGTCTACTATTGGGTTGATGTTCAGTGTTGTTGCGGTGTTAAAAGTCGTCACGTTATGGTGGCAGTTCCGCAATCGCTCTTTTGAAATATCGAACAACCATGTTTGTTTCGATGGTCACGCTTGCGATATCAAATTACAGGGCAGTATTCTTCCTTTTGGCATCGGTTCTGTTATTAAGCTTTCATACACGAAAGGCGAGATGCAAAAACGCAATATTTACCTTCCGAAAGGGGCAATGAACCAAGATGAATGGCAGCGTATATTGGCTTGCCGTGCATAGTTCAACTTCTTTAGTTTGTGTTGTGCGCCAGTTTGTATTTTAGGTTCTGTTGGTGTGCTAGTATCCCGTTTTTGCACCGAGCTAGTATATGACTAACAACCATTTCCAGGGTAAATACGAAGTAGAGCTTAAGTATCGCCTCGATTCTAAATCAGAATTCTTGAAGACATTGAGTCTTATTCCCCATGAAGTGATGCTCCAAGATAATCTTGAGTGCGATTGGTATTTCGATAGCCCAGACAGAAGCTTACAAGCTCAAAACAAAAGCTTGTGCATTCGCACAATGGAACCATCGGGTATTAAGCTATGGATTGTAAAAGGCCCAGAGTCTGACCGATGCGAAGCGACAAACATCACCGATGCGTCGAATGCTAAGAGTATGCTTGAAAATTTGGGTTATGAAGTGATTCTAAAAGCGCAGAAGACACGCAGTATCTACTTCGTGGGTGAATTTCATATAACTGTCGACTCACTAACGGGTATCGGTGATTTTGCAGAGTTCGCTATCATGACGGATGATGAGTCTAAGTTGTCGGCTTATAAAGATGAGTTGGAGTTATTAGCCAGTAAGTTTGGGCTGACTCAATCAGCACTGCAAACTCAATCTTATAAACAGATGTTCGAGGAAATGAACGCCTAGCACAGCGCTTAAGCGTCAGGGAGAGTTATGGACACCATTATCAAACAAGCCATCGAGTTGCGAAAAGAAGCCAAGTACCAAGAGTCACGAGACTTGCTGGCGACACTACTCGATAAGGGAAAATATGCTGCGAAAGCACACTTGCAGATAGCTTGGTCTTACGACAACCAAGGTAAAGAACAGGAGGCTATCGAGCATTATTTGCTGTCTCTGTCGGGTGAACTTACTTCTACAGAACGCTTTGATGCGCTTTTCGGTTTGGCGAGTACATATCGAAGCCTTGGCCTTTATACCGAGGCTTTAAGCTATTTTGAGCAGACGATGGCTGAGTATCCTGATTCCCTTGAAGTTCAGCCTTTCTATGCGATGTGTTTGTATAATTTGGGTCGCCATAAAGAGGCAACGTCTCTGTTGCTTGAGTTGTTGGTTTCTACGACCAATAGCGATGCGATAAAAGAGTACCAACGAGCGATCTCCTTATACGCTCAAGATTTAGATAAAACGTGGTAAACAGCCGACTATGAAGCTCATCTGTTAGCTTAAAAACGATGAGCTTAGCCTTGCTTTACCTTCTTAGGACGAAATTTTCTGCCGTCCATAATATTCAAAGACATCAGTGTTAGGTTGGTTGCGCCTGCTATCAGTTCTAAAATCTGAACGCCATAAAACACAGAGTCGAACTCTCCTAAACTTGCCCACTGATTCAAAAAGTACGCGGCTGGGATCAAAATAACGATCCCGTTGAACGCAATAATTGGCATGCGTTTACTTTTACGTTCAACTATTTTCCCTTTACGTTGTTTTGCCATAGATGCACCGGTCGCACCAGTAATAGCAATGGCTGGGACAAGTATAAATAAACCCGGAAAAACGATCAGCGATTTGACTAACTCGACTGATTTCAAAGTGCCAAACAGTTCTACAAGCAATGTGCTAGTAAAGAATGTAGCGACACACAGTGTTGCTGTTAATGCCGCTGTTCTGTGGATTATTGGTTTCATATCATTCTCTCCATTAATTTGGTAACATGTTGTCAATTTAGTTTGAGTCTAATTTAATGACAGCATGTTGTCAAAGTGGGTGTTATGGATACGAATGGAGAAGTTTTCACAAAGATCGCACTAGAGATCTTTAAGGTCAGTGGTTTATTGAATGCTGAGGGTGACAAATTAACTGAAGAGTTAGGGCTAAGCAGTGCCAGATGGAAGGTGATGGGGGCGATTGAAAAGTCCGGTGATCTGGTCACGGTTTCTCAAATTGCTCGTATTATGGGGCAAAGCAGACAAGCGACACAGCGTGTTACCGACATCATGGTGAAAGATGGCCTGCTAACTTGGCTTGATAACCCGAATCACAAAAAAGCAAAGTTGGTTAACATGACTGAAAAAGGTAAAGAAGCGTATGCGCTATTAGATAAAAAACAGGAAGTATGGGCAGAAAGTGGCGCTGAAGGCATTGAAAGAGATGAGCTTGATAAGGCGCTAATCACTCTGAAGAAGATGGCTACCTTCTTAGATAGATAAGAGGTTAGATAGATAAGAGATTAGATAAATAGAGAGTGGCAGTTGAGAAGAATACAGAAGCCTAAGCATCAATGTGATACTTAGGCTCCAGGTATATTTGTGTCGCTCGTGAAGCGTTACGCTGAAAGCTCTTTACGAACGATCTCTGCGCCAGCGCTGAGTGCATTCAGCTTAGCTGAGGCAATTTCGCGAGGTAGGGGAGCCATACCACAGTTAGTGCAAGGGTAGAGCTTGTCGGCATCAACATACTTAAGTGTTTCTCTTAGAGTGCTAGCCACTTCTTCCGGTGTTTCAATAGAATCTGTAGCAACATCAATAGCGCCAACCATCACTTTCTTGCCGCGAACAAGCTCAAGCAGTTCAAGTGGTACATGAGAGTTGTGACACTCTAATGAGATGATATCGATATTTGATTGCTGCAGCTTAGGGAAGACTTCTTCATATTGGCGCCACTCAGTGCCTAGTGTCTTCTTCCAATCTGTGTTTGCTTTGATGCCGTAGCCATAGCAAATATGGACTGCGGTTTCGCATTTAAGGCCTTCAATGGCTCTTTCCAAACAAGCGATACCCCAATCGTTCACTTCATCAAAGAACACGTTAAATGCGGGCTCATCGAACTGAATAATATCAACGCCTGCAGCTTCAAGTTCTTTCGCTTCTTCGTTGAGGATCTTTGCAAATTCCCACGCCAGTTTTTCACGGCTTTGGTAATGCGCATCGTAAAGTGTATCTATCATGGTCATAGGACCCGGCAGAGCCCATTTGATCGGTTGGTCGGTTTGCTGGCGCAAGAATTTGGCATCTTCAACAAACACCGATTTCTGACGAGAAACTGGGCCAACTACTGTAGGTACACTCGCATCGTAGCGGTCGCGGATTTTAACGGTTTCACGCTTCTCGAAATCGACACCATTCAGGTGTTCAATGAAGGTCGTCACAAAGTGCTGGCGGGTTTGTTCGCCATCACTCACGATATCAATTCCGGCTTGCTGTTGCTCATGAAGCGACACGCGCAGTGCGTCCTGCTTGCCATCCGTTAATTCGTTGCCTTCCAGTTTCCATGGAGACCAAAGTGTTTCTGGTTGTGCTAGCCAAGACGGTTTCGGCAAACTGCCCGCAGTTGAAGTCGGTAATAGTGTTTTCATAATAATTCTGCCTGTCCTTAGATTCCCAAAGTGGATCGTATGTTTCCTAATGCGCGTAAAATAGAACGATTACAGCGCGTAGTTGGCAGACCAGTTCTCTAGTACCGACTGATATGGCTTAATGAAGTTTTCTTCTGCGAACTTACCTTGTTCAACAGCTAGCTTGCTTCGTTCTTCTCGGTCATACACGATTTGAGTCAGTGAGTGATCCAAGTTTTTCAAGTTTGGTTGGTAGCAGTTGCCTGCAACAGCGTTCGCGTTGTAAATCTCAGGTCGGTAGATCTTCTGGAAGGTACCCATGGTGCTAATGGTGCTGATAAGCTCTAGGTTAGAGTAATCATTCAGCAGATCACCAAAGAAATAGAAAGCCAGAGGAGCAACACTATTTGGCGGCATGAAATAACGAATCTGTAAGCCCATCTTCTTGAAATATTGTTCAGTTAAAGAAGACTCATTCGGTTGATATTCAAAACCTAATACAGGGTGTTGATTTTCTGTACGGTAATAAGTTTTATTATCTGAAACACTCAAACAAATAACCGGTGGTTTTTTAAAGTTTTCTTTGTACGCTTGAGAGTTAACGAAATATTTAAACAGCTTGCCATGTAAATCACCAAAATCGGCTGGAATACTGAATTTATCTTGGCCTTTATTATGATCTAATAGTAATACACTGAAATCATAATCACGAACATAAGACGAGAAGTTATTCCCGATTATACCTTCAATGCGCTCGTTCGTTTTGTGGTCCAGAATGTTGGTTTTCAGTACTTCAATCGAAGGGAAGGCCTCGCCGTTGCTTTCAATGTCCATATCAACAGAAATGATTTCAAGCTCTACAGAGTAGCGGTCGCCCTTTGGGTTGTCCCAATGTGCTAAAGCATTGAAACTGTTGTCAATCATCTGTAGTGCGTTACGTAAGTTCGCTTGACGGCTGTCGCCGCGAGCCAAATTAGCAAAGTTAGTTGTGATACGCGTGCTGTCTGCAGGCTGGTAGTTTTCGTCGAGGCTAATGCTCTTAATCGTAAAGTTAAATTCATTATTCATGTTGATCTAGTATCCCAATTCGTTGTCTGATTCTCTCGGTCTTTAGTATTAAAACTGCTTTATTTTTTGCTTTTGACCAGATTAAGAATCGAAGGCTATGCTGTCTGACATTAATGCTTAGTAGAATTAATGTCGTATAAATTTATTCGCTTAAGGTTTTTATACGTGGATAGGTTCATCATTAACAATGGTATTACTTCACATTCAACATGAGGAATATTCATGATCTATTATGTTTGAATATTTAAGTAGGTGTCAGTTATATTAATTATCTTGATGGAAATATAACCACATTAATAGTGTGTTATTTAAGACAATTAATTGAATAAGAGATGGATGAAATGAGTGAATTGCTGTTGTTGATTTTCTACTGTGCTTTACTAGGCAGTGGTGTTGGGTTTCTCGCCGGTTTGTTAGGTATTGGCGGAGGGCTGATCATTGTTCCCGTCCTAAGCAGCATTTTACTTTATTTAGACGTTTTACCGTCTGACCAAGTGGTTGTCGCGGCGATTGCAACCTCGTTGGCATCGATACTATTCACCTCAACGTCTTCTGCACTTGCTCACCATAAGAATGGAAACGTGCCTTGGGATCTAGCGCCTTGGATCATGTTGGGTGTTGCTCTGGGTGCACTGATTAGCGGCTTTATGGCGGCTCTGTTGCCAGAAAAAGTCGTTCGTATTGTGTTTGCTGTGAGTGTGGTTCTCATTGCGATCAAGATGTTCTTGAGCTGCAAAAATGATGCACCTAAAGAACGAAAACTGCCAAACAAAGGTGTGCTAACTGTTCTGACAACCATTACGGGTGGCTTGTCTGCCATGATAGGGATTGGTGGCGGTGCATTGTTGGTTCCGTTATTAACCTTCTTCTCTGTCGATATGAAAAAGGCGATTGGCTGTGCGTCGGCTTGTGGCATTGTGATCGCGCTATTTGGCTCGATTGGTTACATCAGTTCGGGTAGTAGCCATTTTGCTTTAACTGATGGATTCGCGGGTTTTGTTTATCTACCAGCGTTATTGGGTATCGTGTGTACGTCTTGGTTTACGGCCCCGTTAGGCGCAAAAGCGACAAACCATTTACCGGTCCCAACCATCAAGAAGATCTTCTCAGTATTGTTGGTTGTTATTGCTGCAAGCATGGTGGCTCGTTAATTTCAGAAAGTTCATAACCTATCCGGTTGATGAGTTAATTAGACATTTAGGTGTGAACAGCACGTAAATGTCTAATTGCGAGCTGTGTCATTCAATAGCGTGATTTACTCCTTAAAATGCATCATTATTCATAATAAAATTATTCCGTTTTATAAATATTTCAAATGTGGTCAAACAATTACGCAAAGGAATTTATGATGGCACGGGAAATCTCATTTAAAAGTAATGGGCCACAATGGAGTGTTGTTCTATCAATGACGATAACCTACACGATCGTATCTCTGATGATCAGTTTCTTTTATCAAACTGAATTGCAGCTTTTTCCTTTCATCATCTCAATTACTCTCATGACTGCGTTTTACATGTTTGCCTCAAGGCTCACGAAAAGCCATTTGTCTTTAGATAATGGAATCGTGTATTTGCATGGTATTAAGGCGAATCTAACGGTTAAAAAGTCTTTGTTTGGTCATTCTTTTATTGAAGTGAAATCCTTGACCGAAAAAGGTTACCACAAGGTGAATATTCGCAAAGGGCAAGTTGAGCTATCTGATTGGGATCTGTTGTTGAGTAAGGCGACACAATCACACTGATTAGATACGGGTTAATGAGAGCCGAATAAGAGCAGTCATCAGGCTGCTTTTTTTGTCTGCCTACATTTATACGATTATGTCTATGAGTCTGTTGATAAAATCTTGTTGTTTAACCGGATTCACTGCTATAGCTAAATGTACTTGTTCAGATTAAGGGAATGCTAAAGTGAGTGGTTTATGGATCCGTTAACACAGGGTGTGCTAGGCGCTTCTTTGGCACAATCGGCGAGTAAAAAACAACATTTGGTGGTCGCTGGGGTATTAGGGCTACTCTCTGGATTGGCGCCAGATTTAGATGCACTGATTAAGTCTCAGAGTGATCCTTTGTTGACTTTGGAGTTCCATCGGCAATTTACACATTCACTCTTCTTTATCCCAATTGGCAGTTTGATCTGTGCTTTGGCTCTGCATCATCTGATTGCAAAAAGGCGCGGACTTTCTTTTAAGCAAAGCTGGCTGTTTTGTGCACTGGGTTACGGCACTCACGCACTGTTAGATGCTTGTACTACTTATGGTACACAGTTGCTTTGGCCTTTCACCAGCGCGCGTTTTGCTTGGAATACCATTTCAATCATCGACCCTGTTTATACACTTCCCATCTTAATATTGCTTGTGTTTGCAAATTGGAAACGAACACCTTGGTTGGCTCGTATTGCGTTTCTGTGGGCTTTGATTTATCCGACGCTAGGAATGATTCAGCGAGATAGGGCAGAGGCGATTGGATGGCAATTAGCGCAAGAAAGACAACATGAGCCGATTCGATTAGAGGCAAAACCGAGCTTTGCAAATATCTTAGTGTGGAAAGTGGTGTACGAAACAGAATCCCGATACTACGTAGATGCTATTCGAGTTGGCACCTCCGTTAAAACCTATTCTGGAGACTCTATTGTTAAACTGAATGTGAGTCAGGATTTCCCGTGGCTTGACCCTAATTCACAGCAAGCAAAAGACATTGAACGTTTTCGTTGGTTTTCAAATGGTTATATTGCACAAGATCCAATAGATGATCTGCGTGTTATCGATGTTCGATATTCAATTGTACCGAACCAAATGAAAGCACTTTGGAGCATCAAATTATCTCGGTCTGCTGATGCAGAGACACATATAAAGTACGAAACACACAGGGACAACACCCCCGAGTCTAGACAGATCTTTCTAGATATGTTGAAAGGCAATTAATGGTAAGGGGTCTTGAGAGTAAAAGGCTGAGTCAGATGATCTGCTCAGCCTTTTTTGATCGTTGTTCTAAACAACCTTTGCTTATTAGCTAATTAAAGGTAACGACTTCTGAGGTGATCTTTGAAGTACTGTGCATTCAAGGTTTCACCCGTTGCTCCTTTCACCAAATCATCGGTGTTAAGCAGGCTACCTTTACTCCAAATGTTCGACTCTAACCAAGTGAAGATAGGCGATAGGTCACCACTTTCAATCACAGCGTTCACATCCACCGTTTTCTTCATTGAAGCCATGAACTGAGCCGCGTACATCGCACCTAGTGTGTAAGATGGGAAGTAACCGAATGCGCCGTCTGTCCAGTGAATGTCTTGCATACAGCCATTTGTGAAGTTGCCTTGAGTGCTTAAACCAAGGTAAGACTGCATCTTAGTGTTCCAAAGTTCTGGGACATCAGTGTGTTTGATTTTGCCGTTGATCAAGTCACGTTCAATTTCGTAACGCAAGATAACGTGCGCTGGGTAGGTCAGCTCATCGGCATCAACACGGATGAAGTCTTTCTTCACGCGAGTGTAGATCTTCTGGAAGTTATCTTTCTCAAATTCTGAGCCTGAGAACTGTTGTCCTGCTAGGTTGGCTAAGTGTCCGATGAATGGATCGCTGCGACCAACTTGCATTTCGAAGAACAGAGACTGAGATTCATGGATACCCATAGAGCGAGCCTCACCTGCTGGTTGGCCCGCTAGGTGTTTAGGTAAACCTTGTTCGTAACGTGCATGGCCCGTTTCATGGACGATGCCCATTAAGCTTTGAACGAATTCAGCTTCATCGTAGCGAGTTGTGATACGCACGTCTGAAGGCACGCCGCCACAGAACGGGTGAACACTTTCATCTAGTCGGCCGTGTTCAAAATCGAATTGTAGAAGCTTCATCACTTCTAGACCAAGTGCTTTTTGTTTCTCTGTCGAGTAGATACCAGATGGCGCGTTAAATTGCTCGCTCGACTGTTTTTCGATGACTTCGTCAATCAGGTTTGGTAGCCAGGTTTTAACGTCTGCAAACAAGATATCAAGCGAAGCAGAGCTGGTGCCCGGTTCGTAGATATCCAGCATCGCATCATAAGGGGTCAAGTTAGCGGCGTCTGCGCGGATTTGTGCTTCTTCGCGCGATAGCTCAACCACTTCACGCCAGTTCTTTTCAAAACCAACCCAGTCGTTTTCCCCACGTTGGCTACGCCACGCATGTTCACATTTTGAACCCGCTAGAGATTTCGCTTCAACCAGTTTTTCTGGAAGTAGGTTAGCTTGTTGCCATTGGCGTTTGATTTCACGTAGGGACGATTGTTGCTCGTTATTCAGTGTTTCGTTTTCAGCGTCTGCAATCCAAGCGCCGAGTTGTGGCTGAGTCATTAGACCGTGAATATGAACAGAAAGCTCGGCCATCGCTTCACTACGTGCTTGATTGCCGCCAGCCGGCATCATGGAAGCTTGGTCCCAACCACAAATAGAGGCTAGGTGCTGAAAGCGTGAACATTTTTGAGAGTGTTCGACTAGTTTTTTGAATGCGCTCATTTGACTACTCTTAATTTGGTTTCTTTAAATGACCCATAAGGCTGCATCAGTTTAAGGGGCATCTCGATGTTTAGTACTTTGAAGTTGGTCACTTCACTTTGTTTCTGAGGCTGTTCTTCTCAGTAGAAGATATAGCTTAAACAAGGTAGGGCAGTGATATGCCAGTAATTTACTATTTGTTAACAAATTAAACTGTACCATTGTGCACAAAATCAGTGACTTGTATAGCTGGTGGCAATTGTTGCTTGCGAATTGTTCAGATACACGGTATTGATGATAAATCGCTGAACAAGAATGACAATGATATGGATATTTTGAACTTTGAGGCATTTCTAATTGCCATCACTATTTTAACGCTAACGCCGGGTTTAGATACGGCATTGGTAATTCGTAATACGAGCCGTTCTGGCTTATCTGACGGTGTAATGACCAGCTTTGGTATCTGTAGCGGTCTTTATGTGCACGCTTTTTTCTCTGCGGTGGGTATCTCTGCGATTCTTGCTCAATCAGCTGAACTCTTTCAAGCCGTAAAAATGGTGGGTGCGGTTTACCTAATTTGGCTTGGTTTAAGCAGTTTACGCGCTTTGATGAAAAATGGTGGCGGGTTGAAGGTTGGCGAGCAAGCTCATCAAGCTTACAGTGCAAAACGTTCTTTGCGTGAAGGTTTCTTATCTAATGTGCTTAACCCAAAAACGGCGGTTTTCTATTTGGCTTTTCTGCCTCAATTTGTAAACCCTGAAGGCTCGCCTTTATTGCAATCTATGTTGATGGCTTCAGTCCACTTTATGATTGCGATGGTGTGGCAATGTGGTTTAGCTGGTGCATTGAACTCGGCTAAAAACTTGCTCAAGAATGCGAGTTTTATGAAGTGGATGGAAGGCGTGACTGGCATGGTACTAGTGGGGCTAGGCGTTAAGCTTCTAATGGAAGAGCCTGTGTAGTTCACTGTTTTTTACTGAACATGAATATATGAAAGCCCACGACGTGTCGTGGGCTTTTGTCTTTAGGGTGAATCGAGTGTTTTGGCAAATTAAGTGTTAAAGGTGAGTCATTGTGTTATTCAACAACGCTGATGTTCATCTCAGCACCTTCGAAACCTAAGTCACTCAACTCATCAGCATTGAAGTTGGTGGTGACTTCAATATCGCCAATACGTTCGGTAGTTTCGTTAACGGAATCTGTACTTCTTTTGCTACGTAGATTGTTGGTAATCGGTGTCGCTTGGCCAATCTCAATAGTACCTGCAAATTGAGAGTCTGCGTAGAAGTCACCCGATACATAAGAGTGGAATGGACGTAAGCTTCCGCCAGTCGCGTATTGCATGCTTGATAAGCCAGCTTCTTTAATAGCCCAGCCCCAATCCCACCATTTTGTTTCACCTGGAATGTATCGGTGATCCCATTGGTAGCGAATGTCTGCAGATTTATCACTGCCGCGACCCATAGTGAAGGTGTGAGCTCTGTAAGGGCGGTTGTCTGGGTGTGTATGCCATGCGTTGCCACCCCAACGGAGGAAGCCGTTAAACTCAACATCGTAGCTAATGTCGGCGTTGAATCGGTACGGGTAGGAGATACTTGAACGATACAACTCAACTCGAATCGGAAGCTCTGAGTTGGCTGGGACCATCGGGCGCGCTTGAAGTGTCACTTGCTCGCTAGTGGAGCCCCCATTTGATTTAGAGAAGCTTTGGTTGGCTTCGAACTTAATGGTGAGCTTAGTTTCGCCAACAAGAGGCCACTTAAACGTATTCTCTGTTTGAACACTTTGTGAGAACCCATAGCTGTTCGTTTTTGACCAGTTTGTTGACTCATCCACTTTCAGGTCGACAACCACTTGTTGCGCGATATTACTGTTGTTTCTTGCTGTTGCGTAAACGGTCTTAACCAGTTCACGATCTGATTCGACAACATCACCATGCCAAAAGTTATCGTCGTTAACGGTGTAGGCAAAGTTGTCGACGGTGATTTTAGTTTTTTCCCCACAGCGATAACCGCTACAAGAACCACCATTGTTTCCTTGTATCACCCAGCTGTCGCCAGAGCGATTTATTGTCATGTCTTCGCCAACGTACTGACTGTTATTGCCGCCAACCCATGCGTATCCAAGGTTGTGAGCTAGATAGCTTAGTGGGCGAACAAAATCGTTACGGTTATTGACCAACTCATATTGAACATCTAACTCGCTACCTTCTGGAACTGATTTAGCAGAGTAGTTTGGAATCTCAGACTGGTCATTGTTCGGATAACAGAACGTTTTGCCGTTGGTTGTATCTTGTTTAATAAGGCCATTATATCCCGGGCCCATGATCACCCAGTTTCCTTTTAAGCCTGTGATCTGCCAAGTGCCCATTCTAGCCAGCAAAGCACTCTTTTGCTCTTCGGCTTCAAAGCGGTCTAACGGGCGATAGCCAGAGCGACATACATCGTCACCAAGTTGGTCATGGACTATTTGGTCTGGGTAAATTTTTGCGTTTACGCCAGTAGATAGAACAGACAACACTGCGGTTGCTAAGAGACTTCTGTTTATTCGGATCATTAACAATTCCCTCATTTGTAATTTTTCTATTTTGATAATGTTTTTTGTGCCATGCAGTTAACAAGACAAGTTCACTTTTTCATGTTGATAAATAGATAGATACTGAAAAGGGTTGAATTAATTTACCTTTTAAATTCAACGGTTTGTATTGTTTGATTTGTTTTTTGGTGAAAGAGAGTGTAACTAAAAAGAAAATGTTTGATGAGGCTCAAACCGTTTTTAGAAAAATGAGGAGTTATGATTGATACATTAACGTCAAATAGTTTTTGACGTGGTCTATCGCGAGTGAAATGAATGGTTAAGTACGAGAGGAGACATATTATTCACATCGTTTTTATTTGATGTAAATATCAACAGGAAAGCGATAAATCAGATTTGGATGTTTAAATTTAATCCAGTGTTTTAAACACTCGATTAATTGAATGCTCAAAATACAAGAGATGTTTATTGATGCAGTAATAAATTTAACCATCCATTTTTTATGTGTAATATTCAGAACGATGTTAATTAAAACAAAGTGAATTTAACTGGTGGCCAAACGGCGACAAATTATCGTTTAGCCAAAAGTTGTGTTCTTCCATTATTACATGTCCGAATGATGGCAAACAGATCATTTGAACTTAATATATCAACCTTAAGTGTTAAAGGGTCATTGTTGATAAGCAGGTAGGGCGACAACAAGCTGTCATTCATCGCTTTATTTATTTTTTGCACGGAGAGTAAGTCGATAGTGCCAGCTATTGAAAAGAATAGGGATTGAGAAGGGCCGGCCTCACCTCTAAACCGTAGAACAATCGGGTCGGGCATGCTGTCATCTTGGACGGACATTAGGTGTAGAACCTCGTTATCGCTTATTTTGGTGAGTCCATCGGTTCGTAATACATTTCCATCTAACACAAGATCTACCACGCTATGTTGATAACGGTGCTCTTCTTGGGGTGGAGAAGAAGGAATACTCCATATACCAATCAATAACGCTAACGAGGAAAACAGAGCTACAAATGGCATCATAATTGGCCTCTCTTTAGGAATAATTCTATCTCTTCACTCGCTCGGTCTAATTGCGTGGCCGTGTAAAAGATATTGATGGACTGACGTGTCGTCTTGTTGAGTATGGAGAGTTCTGAATAGCCGGGCTCATCGCTGATGTATGCCACGCAATCACATTGGTATTTGTAGAGAATAGCCTCTAGTTCTGGGCTTAAGGACACTTTTGTTTCCTGAAAAACTTGGACCTGCCCAACCCATTGTTCATTAAGCCGGTTAAAGGGCGTGATATCCCCAAGGCTTTTATCGTGAACCTTAGCAAAAGCCAATAATGCCGAGGACAACAATAAACAACCCGTTATGAAATAACACAGCCTGTTTTTGTATAAGCTGACCTGAGAGTAAGTAAGTGAAGTCGATTTGGATTCAGGTGTATCGTTGCTCGCAATAGAGGCCGCAATATTACTTTGACCGAGCGGGACTTGCTCGCTGACAGGCGTGAGGGGAATCGTCACTTCGCTTTGTGGTTGCGAGTCAATAAAGACGCATTCATCAATAAGTCGGTAACCGACCTTTGGCACTGTGACGATGGGTGTTTCTCTGATGCCAAGTTTAACAAATCCTTGGCGAAGCAAACTGATACATTTCGCAAGTGACGTATCCCCAATGAACTCGCTTCCCCATGCGAAACTAATAATATCTTGTTTGTTCACAATCTCGGGTGAGTTTTTAAGTAATAACTCTAAAACGCGAGTTTCACGATATCCTATTTTAATAGAACGTTCGTCGTTATAAATACGGTTTTTAATCGGGTCAAATCTGATCATATAGCCAACGTTTATTTTTATTATAATTCTCTCAACAATTTAGATGACTATAAACTGACTATTATATGAATTAAAGTCACATGTTTTATTCTGGTGTGTTTTTGCGTGGTTCAAACAAAAGCATTTTTCATTTTTTATGAAAGAAACTCTGCTATCTAGTCACAATCTGTTAAATATAAGTAATATCTAATTAAGTTTTGATTTTATTAGGGAGCTTTTAATTAGAGAGTATTGGCTTAATCTTTGTCTCTAATTTAATTAGAACAATGCTCTAATTAAAATCTTATTTTATTTGTGGGTATACGGTAGTAATAACTTAGTCAGTTTAAGTATTGAATGGATAGAAAAAAGCCCGCACTTGAATGCGGGCTTTGGTTCAATCAATTCTGATTATGCTTTTACAGCTTCACAATCGTTTGAAGACGTTAAAGGTTTGAAGAACAGCTTAGTTTCTTCGATAACCACGTGGCGTAGCAAAATAAGGCCGATCAGGTTTGGAATTGCCATCAGGCCGTTCACGATATCGGCCATTATCCAGATCATGTCGAGCTTTAGGAATGCTCCAGAAGCCACTAATGCGATGAATATTATCTTGTAAGGCAATACTGCTTTGGTACCTAGCAAGAACACAACGCAGCGCTCACCGTAGTAGTTCCAACCTAAAATTGTTGTAAACGCAAAGAAGATCAGGCCAACAGAAACCAACATAGGGCCAAGGGTGTCTGCATTCAAACCAACGGCGAATGCATGAGTGGTCATCGCAGCACCAGACAGGTCCGTTTGCCAAGCGCCCGTTAAGATAAGCGCCAAACCTGTCATGGTACAGATGATGATGGTATCGAAGAAGGTACCTGTCATAGAGACAAGGCCTTGCTTCACGCATGAATCTGTTTTTGCAGCCGCCGCCGCCATTGGTGCGCTACCTAGACCAGATTCGTTCGAGAACACACCACGAGCGATGCCTGATTGGATAGCAAGCATGATGCTTGCACCAAAGAAACCACCGGTTGCTGCTGTGTTGGTAAACGCAGAGGTAACAACAAGGGTAATAGCATTCAACAGTTGGTCTGCATTTGAAATCAGAACGCTTAAACATGCGACAACGTACATAACCGCCATCGTAGGAACAACTTTCCCTGCCACCTTAGCGATAGATTGAATACCACCAAGGGTTACCACTGCCACTAGTATCGTTAGAACGACAGCAGACATCTCACGAGAAGCACCAAATGAAATTTGAGTTGCGTCTAAGATAGCGTTTACTTGTGGGAAGGTACCAATACCGAAGCAGGCAACACCGAGCGCGAAGACAGCGAACATTACCGCCAAGATTCGTGAGCCGACACCGTATTGCAGGTAGTACATTGGGCCGCCAACCATTTCGCCATTGCTATCGGTTCTGCGGTATTTAACGGCAAGTAGACATTCTGCGTACTTGGTCGCCATGCCAAATACAGCGGCAAGCCACATCCAGAATAGGGCACCAGGGCCACCAATCTTGATTGCGGTCGCTACACCAACGATGTTACCTGTACCAATGGTTGCGGAAAGCGCGGTACACAAAGCGGCAAAACTTGATACGTCACCCGTACCGGATTTGTCTTTGCTGAATACCATTTTTAGCGCGGTTGGGAGGTGTCTAAACTGGAGTAAGCCTAAGCGAAAAGTAAAGTAGATACCTGTACCCACTAGCAGAATAAGCAGTGGTGGTCCCCAAACGAATTGGTTGATGGTTTGTAGTGTAGCTTGTAGGTGGTTCATAGATTCCCCTTAATAAATTAAAAATTTAAGGAGAAGAGGGAAGGCAGTGCAGATCACAGGGATCGGGAGCACTACTTAATACATACGGATTTCTAGATAGAATTCTTTTGTTAATTAAGGCTGTTGCTTTCCACTCCTCTGTCCTTTTGCCTGAGAGTTTCACTTAGCGAATCACTTATAGATAAGTAACGGGCACTAAGCTTGCTCCTTCGGCGACCGATCTAACGGTTCTCTCCAGAGGTTCCTCCAACGACAGTCCTCACTTTTCTGGATTTCTCCAGCATAAAGCACCTGAAAGATTTACTTCTTCGGCGGGTCAATCTAACTAAATGTTAATATTTAGTTAAAAACCACTCTCCTGCAGTCTTCATCGGAACAATTACCTAAATAATTAGGTAATCTGTAGGCGTATCCTAGATCATATAAAATGTGATGTCAGCTACAAAATATCTGTTTGCACAAATGTTGTTCAACTAAATGATCAAACAACGAGTCTCTGACGTAACTTGCTTATTTAAATGGTATAAAATAGAGAAACAAGGAGGAGTTATGACTCGACTAATAGCGATTGTTTTTTTATTGGCTTTGGCATTTGTACTATTTCGTTACCGGACAAACGAAAAACTGCAAAAAGGGGTTGTGATAGTTATCGTTAGCAGCTTCCTTTTGTATACTGCCAGCTTGATGATTTCGGAGTTAACTCGTTAAACCTCTCTGTAAACAGTTGGGATGAATGTGTTAGCAAAGCTTAAGTGCTTCTGGCTTGAGCGATAGGTTTAACTGAGCCTACACTATCAGTATTGGCATCAGTGCCAGTGACCGCGTAACGTTAAACAAATTTTTGGGAGTACCCGCTAGTGAACCAGCAATCTGGACAAAGCGAACAAGATGAAGTGGTTGTTATTGAAGAACGCGATAAGCGCAGTCAGCTCTATATCGGCATTGCTGCGGTTATAGGTTTAGCGCTGGGTGGCTTAATCGGTTCGACAGTGACGGCTTCGAAGTGGGAGTCCACTTATCAGGTACTCGAAACCCGTTATCAAGAATTGCGCGACAGTAAAACAGAATTGATGACGTCGGTTGAAGCTAAAGTGGCAAAAGTTGATACCGAGATCGACGCCAAAGTCGAAGTTGCGCTAGCAAAGCAAGTGGAAGAGCATCAAAAAGAGCTTCAAGAGTTAGCGAAACAATCTGCGGTTTTAGAAAAGGCGAACTACTCGTTAGAGCAGCAGTTAAACGAACAAAAGCAAACGCTAGATAAAACTGAGCAAGATAATCAAAAGCTAAACCGTCAGGCGGATATGCAGTCGACCTTGTTTGAACGTTCTCGTGAACTGTTCCGTAAAGAATTACAAATATCTCAAGAACTTGAAAAGCTTGAGAAAGAAAGAGACGAGCTTGAACAGAACCTTGGTTCACTTAAGAAAGCGTGTGATGTGTTCTTAGATGGCACATCATGGGATGCGAAATCTGACGCGTGTGAGAAACAAGATAATGCCAACTCTAGACTGAGTGATATCAGACAGATGATTGAAGTTCACACCATGGATCTCAAGCAAATCAAAACACTTACTGAAGAGATGGGTTTATAAGTCGAAGGCTTTACCAACCTAGCGTTAGTTTTGCAGTAAATATTGAAACGCCCACATCACACACGTGATGTGGGCGTCTTGCGTTTTCTCGAGAGCGTAGAGCCGATTCTTTCTCACTATTGATGATTTAAGTGTTTTCATTGTTTACTTCGATATTTGTGAATAGTTACGTATAACAACATGATGTGTTACTTGTTGCCTATTAAATGACTTTGCATGCATCTTTTCAGATCAGTGTCGCTGCATAATAGTGGTGTTCAGGACGAACACGCCGTCGATTGCTCGATTGCATTTGGACTGCTTTGACTACATATAGGGATGGAGTGATGCAAGAGTATCTTTGTGAGAACTGCACCATGTCTTATTGTTTCGATGATTGTCGTTTGTCACTAGCACAAAAAGAGATGATCGAAGTAGAAGAGTTGGTTCGTCGTATCGACGTTGAGCACGATAGTGAAAAGAGTAAGCAAGGCATTGAGGATAGCTGCTAGCCTAACAATTCAAACATAAAAAATCCCCACAAGCAAAGCTGGTAGGGATTTTAGGTTAATTGCAGTACTGTTCTCGCTTTCTCAAGCAAAGGGTATTACAAAAATTTTTAGAACAGTGTTATTTGACGATAAGCACTGAAGAGAAGTTATTTCTCGTAAGTTTTGATTTCGCCAGATTTCACGCGAGCAACAAATGATTGCAGTTCCTTCTTCACAACTGGCATCAAGAAGTACAGACCAAGAATGTTGAAGATAGACATTGCAAAGATAGCCGCGTCAGAGAAGTCGATTACCGCGCCAAACTGAATCGTGGCACCAATAACAACAAACACACAAAACATCACTTTAAAAATCAGTTCCGTTGTTTTGCCTTCACCAAATAGGTAAGTCCACGCCTTAAGACCGTAGTACGACCAAGAGATCATTGTCGAAAACGCAAACATGATTACCGCAAGAGCGAGTGTGTATTTAAATACTTCTGCAGTTTCAGTAAACGATGCTGCAGTAAGTGTTACACCCGTTAAACCAGAACCATCGAATGGACCTACATTTAAGCCAGCGATAGTGATAACCAATGCTGTCATTGTACAAATGATTACCGTATCAACGAACGGTTCTAATAGTGATACTAGACCTTCGGTGATTGGCTCTTTTGTTTTAACCGCTGAGTGAGCGATAGCTGCTGAACCTACACCTGCTTCGTTCGAGAATGTTGCACGCTTCAAGCCTTGGATTAACGCACCAATGAAGCCACCAACGACACCTTCACCAGTAAATGCACCTGTAAAGATTGCGCTGAACGCAGGACCAACTTGATCAAGGTTAGAACCGATTACAATCAGAGCCATACCGATATACAGAGCAGCCATCCAAGGAACAACTTTTTCCGTTACCGATGCGATAGAAGGCATACCACCAACAATCACAGAGAAAACTAAAGAGGCGAGTACAAGGCCAGTGATCACACCGTATTCACTTGGTACATCAAATGCGTAAGTTAGCATCGCGTGTGCTTGGTTAGCTTGGAACATGTTACCGCCACCCAATGCACCTAAAATACACATCAGAGCGAAGCCAATAGCGAGCACTTTGCCTAGTCCACCTAAACCTCTTTCACCAAGGCCTTGGCTTAGATAGTACATTGGACCACCCGAAACAACACCTGAAGGTAGGATAGTTCGGTATTTCACACCTAAGGTACACTCACAGAACTTAGAAGCCATACCCAGAAGGCCACACAAGATCATCCAGAATGTCGCGCCAGGACCACCAATCGCAAGTGCAGCACCCACACCGGCAATATTACCAAGCCCAACAGTTCCAGAAAGCGCGGTTGTTAACGCTTGAAAGTGAGAAACTTCCCCTTCGTGTTTGGAACTAGGGTCTGTGTACTTACCTTTAATAATGTCTATTGCCATCCCGACACGTTTAAATTGAACAAAGCCAAAGTAAACAGTAAAGATAATTGCAGCGAGCAATAGCCAGCCAACAATTATTGGAAAGCTTGCTTCACCTACAGGGACGCTTTTAAATATCAGTCCAACGAACCAACCTGTGTATTCGTTGAAAAATCCATCAACACTTTGACTTAAGTTACTGATAGCTTGATTAAATGATCCTTCTTCTGCAAATGCACTGGAACTAAATAATAATATAAACCCAAAAAATAATTCACGTAAGTTTTTCATGGTTTTCCCTGTCTTTTTATTAAATTATGTTTGTTGCTGTTGTGTTTGTTTTCTATTTGCTTTGTATATTTCAGTAACTTATCCACTTCATTCGACGGCAACATAAACGGTTGTAGCTGGGTCGAAAAACGAAATAAATATAAGTACTGATCTTGCTTTATATGTATATCCTTTTGGTATGTGCACCAATAAGACTATGGTATTCGGCCTACCAAGCCTTACTGACAAGCCTATACATAAAAATAATGCCATCAAAGAAATTTTTACAATAAATTTACAATTGTACGAGTTTCGTCATTGTTTGGGTATAAGTGGGCTTTTTTTAGGTAGCAAAAGGCATATGCAGTGGCAGTTATAACGACTGGTGAATGTTGATGTACTTTTGAAAGTCTTAGACATTCGATGGCTGAGGACGTAAATCTGAGGACATTAAAAAAGCCCTGTTCATATCAGAGCTTTTTAATGGTTTTCGATGAGAGGGAAGTCTTAATGCTTAGTTTGTAGACTTAGGACTAAGCCGCTCGATGGCTGCTGCCAGTACTATTGTTAACGTTACTTTTGCTCGATTTGTGGTAGAGCTTAAGTGCTAATAACGAAGCCCATAACGCAACTTGTCCCCACAGCAATGTCCATTGAAACGCTACTTCCTGCCAAGATGCACCCATCTGATTAAGCGCTAAGAAACCTTGAATTGCTGGTGTGCTTGGGAATAACTGGGATAACAGCACTAACCACTCAGGCATCATTTCAACGGGCCAGATAAAACCTGAAGAGAAGATCAGTGGCATTGAACTGATTAACACCACAACCGTGACTAGCTCTCTTCTTGGTACTAGCTCACCGATAAAAATTCCGATTAAACAACTGGCCAATAAGAAAGGCAGCAGTAGAGTTAGAATTTTAGTCATAGAGGCGAGCAAGTTAATCCCGTACATTGAGAAGCTGGCGCCGAAGTAGTACATCGACAATAGGTAATAAATGCCAACTAAGGTACAACAACGAGCAAGAATCAGTTTCGCCGGAGAGGTTTTACTCCAGTAGCCAAACGTTGATTGAGCGTTTTGGGTTGCACCAACTAAACCAGAAGCCATTGCTAAGGTTTGTTGCAGGATCAACACAAAGACGGCTGGAACTACGTAATCGATGTATCCCATGCGGCTATTGAAGGTGGGTTTTAGGTTCAAGCTGAATGCGCTGTAGCCTTTGGCTGCGGATTCCAAAGGTACACCTTCGACTAATAAGTGACTGACCTTAACTTGCGCAGCTAGCGTGCCTCCGGCCTTGGCAAGCCCTTCAACAATGGTTCCGTATACCAAGAAGTAGGAAGCATCGCCCGCGTAAGAAAGCGTCGGGCTCTTACCGAGCAGTAAGTCTTTATAGAAGTCTTCTGGGATGACGAGGAATCCGCCAATCTCTTGGTTAAGTACGGCTTGTTTTGCATCAGCGATGCTGGAGTCTCGACGTACCAACTCGATTTGAGAGGTGGCATCCACCATTCGCTCTAATTGATAGCTGCTTTGACTCTTGTCCAAGTTTACAACGGAAGCTTTGAGCTGTTGAGGAACTTGGTTCGCGTAAGGCAATGGATACAAGAATGAATAGAAGACCACACCACCGAATACCGTAAGAAGCACGACAGGGTTACGCAGTACCGCTAAGAGTTCTTGCTTGAGCAGTTGAGTAAAGCTCATCGTTTTACTCCTTGTTGTGCTGATATTTCTGGTTTCTCTTGCTGTGTTGCTTGTGTTGCTTGTGTTGCTTGTGTTGCTTTTGCAGATAGAGCCGCTTGTGCAGACAGAGCTGACTGCGCCAAGTGTTTCTTAATCAACAACATCACCACGAAAGCAGGAACCGCGTACCACAACATAGTAGAGAGGCTGATCAGCGATTGTGCCGCGCTCACGCCATAACTTGATTGTGCTGTTTGTACTTCGATGTAGTGACTCACTGGCAATAAGCTTCTCCAGATTTGAGCTGCCGTGTTCATGTCAGTCACTGGAAAAGTGATTCCCATAAACGCAAAGCTTGGTGCCGTGAAGGCGCCAGCGAAGCTCATTGCCCTTGCTGGATCAAGTGTTAAGAAGAAAAACAAACATCCCATGATGATACAACTAATCACGGTAAGCAGTTGGGCAATGGTCAATGCCACAAAGCTGCCGTTAAATGGCCACTCTAAGAGGATATAGAACCAAAAACTAAACGCGATACCAAACATCAAAAACAAGACAAGATAGGGCGTTAATGTTGATGCGAGTGACTTCATAGGGGCGTTGGATAACCAAGCTTGAAGGCCACGAGCTCTAACGTTCGCTGTTAGGATCAGTATCGTGCCTACCACAATCATAATCTGCCACAGCGCAGGAATAACCGCAGACACCAAGAACTGAGCATAACTGGTGTTCTTGTTGAACAGTGGCGTGATCTGGCTTTGCACTGTTACTGCTTGGCCTAATGCTGATTGCACCGTGGTATCGCCGTGTGACAGTTGTCTCACGACTTCAAGTTGCGCGTTAAAAGTCCCTTGAGCCTGCAGCAACGCTGAGTTCACCAGCTTACCGATCAAGATAAATTGGCTGTTGTAGAACACAGACACTTGTGGATTCAAACCGAGCAGAAGATCTCGGTCGAAGTGCCTTGGTATCACAACATAACCATAGATATCGCGTTCAATCATCGCTTTCGCCGCTTCACTCGCCGAGCTGTATTTGTGAGTGACTTGCAGCGTTGGTGATGCATCAACAAGACGTGTGAACTGCTGCGAAATCTGGCTGTGCTCAAGGTCGACAACTGCAACCGGTAAGTCACGAGCGATTCCTTGTGAAAAAATCAGCCAGATACTGGCAGCAAGCATCAAAGGGAGCCAAGTTAGGCAAGACAACAACCATTTGTCTTTACGTACAATCGCCCACTGCCTAAGCAAGGTACTCTTCACTCTATGATGCTCTGATGATTGCGAGCTTCTAGATTGTGAGCCTGTAGATCGCGTTCCTGTAGATCGAAAGTTAGCAGACATACGTCACCTAAAACTCAACCACTAGGCTCATACCCATGCGCAGTGTTTCGTCCGTGTCGACAGGGTGAGCTTCTACTTCAAAAGTACGTAAGTCGAAGCCTTGTGCTGCGTCAGTGGAACGCCAAGTCGCGAAATCACCCATTACTGCGATGTGAGTTACTTGGAAAGTTAATGATTTATCCAGAGCCGGTAGATATGCCTCAAACTGGCTGCCTTTATTGAAATGCTTAAGCATGTCTTCACGCACATTGAGTACGGCCCAAGCATCCTTGGTGTCGATAACAGTCACAACAGGGAAGCCTTGTGGCGCGAGTTCTCCTCTGCTCAATAGAACCTGAGAGACTTCGCCATTAAACCAGCTGTGGATCTGTGTGTCTTTTGCGTAAGCTTCAACTTCCGCTACTGCACCTGCTGCCATTAATGCTTTTTGAGCGGCTGCCACTTTGGTTTCGTCACGAGCACCTTCTTGCGCCAATTGATACATTTGGAATGCAGCGCTTTCGGTGTACTTCGCTGCTTGCCACTGTGTTTTCGCTTCATCACGTTTCTGTTCGGCAACCACACCATCGTTGTAAAGGTTGTTTACGCGTTGGTAAGTTTTGTCCATCAGATCAGCCGCCGCTTTGGCTTTTAACCATTGGTCTTTAGCGGCTTGGATCTGTTGAGTACGTGCGCCATTTTCTGCTTCTTGTGCTAGTGCGCCAGCGGCTTTTTGTCCCGCTTTTGCTTGTTCTAGCTTCGCATCAATCTCAGGGCTAAGAAGAGAAAATATCAACTCGCCTTTTTCAACTGAATCGCCTTTGCGCACGAATATTTCATCAATTCTGCCGGGTACTTTCGATGAGATGCTGTATTGCTGCGCATCGATTTGGCCTTGAAGCTTAACCGGCTGAGGTTGATAAGCTTGGTAGAAACTGTATCCGACCCAGCCAATAACGCCGATACCAACTAAAGATAGAAGAAGGGGCTTAATAGGTTTCATGAATTATCCTTTTGACTGGCTATCGGTGTCTGTTTTTGAGTCGAAATCAGACGGAACAGAGGAGGTTAAGTAACTCGAGTAAGCGTTCATTTCGCTGGTTAGCGCTAATAGCTTGTTGAGAGAGATTAGGTATTTGAATCGCGCAGCAGATTGCTGGGTTTTAATGCTCGCAAGATAGAGCTCGGCATCAACCACTTCTAGCGAGTTAGAAAGCCCTTGAGTGAAGGCTTTTTTACGAAGTAAGAGGTTTTCTTGAGCCAATGACAAGCTTGAGTTTAGGCCTTGAACCTCTTCAATTGCTTGGTTTGCTTCAAGATAAGTCTTTTGTACCAATACGGTTAAGTCTTGCTTTGCTTGTGACTTTAGATATTGAACCTGCGATACGGCGCTGTGAGCGGCGGCGACTTTGTCGGAACGGCCAGAAGTGTCAAGCAGTGGCACATTCACACCAATGCCAACCAACCAATCGGGTTTCATTTCACTGGCTAGAGAGTCATCTTCATACAGGCTGTAGTCACCGTAAAGGTAAACTTCTGGGTAGTATTTACCTTTCTCTGCTTTAATTAAGCTGCTTGCTTGTTTCTCTTTTGCATCAAGAATTTTAAGGCCAGGGTAGGTCATCAATGTTTGGTCAATGAACACGCCCATATGAGGCAGGTTCTTATTGATAAACAGTTGCTCTGACGGTTCTACACTTTCACTTTGACCAAGGATCTGAGTCAGTGCTAATTGAGCAATTTTGAGATCGTTCTGAGCTTTAGTACGCTCTACAATCGCTTTATCTAAAGAAGCATCGGCTTGTAGGCGTTCTACTCGTGCGATTTGCCCTTGCTGCTCAAGCTTGATGGCGAAGTCACGGTGCTGAGTTAAGCCCGCTTCAACGGCTTGGCGCGTCTTTACTACGTCTTCCGCTAAGATCACTGAGAAGTAATATTTACTTAAGTCTTCGTAGCGAGCTTGTCTCTCCATCAATAGCTGGCTTTGTGCTTCTTCGCTTTTACCTTCCGCAGCATTTTGCGCAGCGGTAATTCGTCCGCCAGTAAAGATAGGCCACACCGCACGAATAGAAGAGCTAAAGATATCTTGTTCGGTAATCGTGGAAGTAATCCCACCAAGCGCGCTGATAATTTGAGGCGGCACAGGAAGACCAATTGAAGGTACTCCACTTAAACTATCTGCAAACTGTTCACCATTGATGGTCACGTCACTATCAAGGTGCGTGTAGTTAGCCCCCAAAGTGATAGAAGGTAGATTAAGGCTACTTGTTGAGTTCTGCAGGTGTTGATAACGCTCAACGTTAGCTTGTTGAGCCGCAAGTGAGTTGTTGTTTTCTTGTAATATTTGCCACGCTTCAGAAAAAGTGAGCGGAGCTGCATAGCCTGGCGAAGTCATGGTGCCGAGAAGAATACTGGCGATCGCAAGGTATCGGAATTTTGGTTTGGTCATCTGCATTAAATACCAAATTAGAGTATTAACTCTAATGTTAACAGGGTGATAGTCATTTGTCTTGAGTTGATTGTCTCATATGTTCAGAAACGCGCATAACTCGTTAAGTATATGTAATAAAATACGTGATGCAGGAGACAAAGATCACTGACACGAAAAGAGCACGACAGACGTGCTCTTTAAGTTCAGTATAGAAGTGTTTTTACAAAATGAAGTGGCTTATTTAAAGCTAGGACAATGGTGATCGGCGCGCCACACTAATTGTCTTGATCCTTGCATTGTTTGTAATAAATCTCTACCTGACATTTGCGGGAACGCTAACAATACCTTGAGATCGAGAGGGGAGGTACCGTCTTTCTCATAGGCTCTTACGTGAGTAAAAGTCGATTGTAAGTGTTTGAACAGCATAGTCTTAGTAAGACAAATTCCAAAGTTATCGCGTTTCATTGCCTGGTTTCCTTTTCAACAATGTTTATACGTTATGTTTTTTATCCTGTTTCTATTGGACGTTGCCACTGATCGATACTTCCTGCTCATCAATGCTTCATTATTGGGTGCTGCTTTTATCAGTCACCTCTTCGTTGTTTGGCTAGCCGAGTTTGAAAATGGCGATGGATGAATAGGGGAGAAACTTAATCCGTTTGATCATCATTCGTAACTGCGAGCGCGCAACTTTTACTTATCGATACGTCCAGTTAGTGAAGAGTTGTTGTCGTTTTGTTAACCGAAACTTCGGTTTAAAGCGCTGTCTTAAAATTGCAACGTATAGCCCGGCAACAATAAACTCCTTCATATGCAACTATTATAATTGTATTTATTTTGAACAACCTAAAAAACAGCTAAAAGTTTAGTGATCTAGCTCAATATATATTCAGTTATTTGTCTTTTTTATCTAATCCGTTCTAAAAGTGCACGATTGTCCGAGTTGCACAACGTAAAGGAATATCAATTAATAATCCGCTCAATTATTTAGTTGAGTAACAGTCACAAATTCGCTTAAGTAGAAATGTCATCTAGTTAACTTGGTGTTAACATTGATCGTCTAACACTAGGGACGGTGGTATATGAAATGGAGCAGTATCAGTTTCCGTAAAAGGTTACTGATTATCATGACGGTCACTGGCCTCGTTGAACTTTTGATACTTTCAGCGGCTGGCTTTTACTACATCAAACAATCTCAAGAGCAAGAGATGGGGTTGAAAGCGTTAGGTGTTGCTGAATTTCTATCTGAATCACCACTTGTCACCACCATTATTCAAGAAAATGAAAGTGTGGACGCTAATGGCGTTCCCTACGTTTTGTCTGAAGAAACCCAAGTTAAATTTCGTAACCTTACCCAGCTCATTGGGGCAGCGTTTATTGTTGTGGGAGATGAACAGGGAATTCGCCTGATTCACCCTTATGATGACAGGCTCGGCAAACCAATGCGTGGTGGTGATAATCAAAAAGCGCTGGTATTGGGTGAGTCTTATGTATCGACGGCCAAAGGATCGCTTGGTTTTTCAGTTCGTGGTAAATCCGCGGTTAAAGACACGCAAGGGCAGGTCATTGGTGTCGTGTCAGTTGGTTACTTATTGGATTCTTTACAAGATCGAATCGAACCGTATTTAGCTTTTTTAATTGTGATGGCGTTACTGGTGGTTGCCGTCAATGCTTTGATTTCTAGCTATGTATCTCGCCGTTTTCAGCGCGCTATTTTAGGCTTTGAACCTGAAGAGATAGGCCGACTGTATGTCGAGTTAGACGTAACCATGAGTACCGTGAAAGAGGGCATTCTGAGCATTGATAAGCACGGCATTTTGCGTTCTATTAATAAGAGTGCCTGCGATATTTTATCGATAGACAGGGATAAAGCACTCAACCAACAGCGCCTTTCTGATGTATTGCCAGGCAGTGATTTAGAACAACTGCTATCAACCGGCGACACAGACCACGATGTTGAGCTTTACCTGAATAACAAACGAATCATTGCCAACCGCAGCCCGATTATAGTGGCTGGTGAGGTGGTCGGGGCGGTATCCAGTTTCCGATTACGAGATGAAATCAACGATTTGACAGACCAGCTCTCACAAACCAAAGAATATGCTGATCTACTGCGTTCACAAACCCACGAGCATCAAAACAAGCTCAACACCATCAGTGGCTTGATCCAGATGGGTGAGTTGGACTCGGTACAACAACTGATTGGCCAAGAAACAGCACACTATCAAAGCCTTATCGAGTTCTTGCGTGAAACTGTTAAAGATCCGCTCATCGCAGGCATGCTCCTTGGGAAAACGGAGCGAGCGAGAGAAATTGGTTTAGAGCTTAAAGTTGAAGAAGGCTCAAGGCTTGAAGCGCTACCTAGCTGGTTGAACGCGGATGACGTTGTCACCATTCTTGGTAATCTGATTGATAACGCCTTTGATGCCACCATGACGGCCATTAAGCAAGAGGGACAAATTGCCCCAGCACGTCGGGTTATTGAAGTATCAATCAGTGATTTTGGTAATGAAATTATTGTAGAAGTAGAAGATAAAGGGTGTGGTTTACCGAAAGATTTGGCGACGAAAGCACTCACTGAAAAAGGTGTATCGAGCAAAGCGAAGCAAAATCGCGGTGTTGGTTTGTATCTGATTAAACAACTGGCAGACAGGTACCAGGGACAGCTTGAAATGGTCGACAACCACGATTTTGGTACGCGAATGACGGTTTATCTACCAAAAGAAGAACAATAACAATTAAGCACGAGCGATCTTACTAAGATCATCGTGACGGGAAAAGCATGGTTAAAGGAAGAACATAAATGAATGCAATCACGAGAGTCATGGTTATTGAAGATGATATTGCGATTGCAGAGCTGCACCATCGTTATTTAGAACAGATGGGTGGCTTTGATGTGGTCGGGATTGCGACAACACATTCTGAGGCTCTAATGCAATTAGACATTTTAAAGCCTGATTTGGTGCTATTGGATGTGTATCTGCCTGATGGTTGTGGGCTCGATATTCTTAATCATGTAAGAGGGAGCAACCAAGGGTGTGATGTGATCTTGATTACGGCAGCCCGAGATGTGGATACGTTACAGCAGGCAATGCGCGGTGGAGTAGTGGACTATCTACTGAAACCAGTGATGTTTCCTCGGTTGGAAGCGGCACTGAAAAAGTATCAATCTCAACAGCAAGAGTTTGAAAGTGTGTCTGACCTTAACCAAGGCTTGGTCGACAAGATGCTGCAAGCCAATGCAAAAGCGGACTCAGGTAAAGTATCAACCTTACCCAAAGGAATTGATGGCGTAACGTTGGATAAGATCAGAGCCATTTTTCAACAAGCTGATGCTGTTAATATTACCGCCGATGAAGCCGGAGAACGAATTGGTGCTAGCCGAACCACCGCCAGACGCTATTTAGAGTTTTTGATTACGACTGGCGAGTTAGTCGCGGACTTAAATTACGGTACCGTAGGGCGCCCAGAGCGCTGCTATAACAAAGCGCAAAGATAAACACGACATCATCAAAATAAATATAAAGCCAGTTGAATAAGCTGGTTTTATCTTTCTCTTCCTTTCCTATTGCTCACTCCACCGACCAGATACCGTTCTTTCTTGACTACAATGTTTGAGAATGCTGATTTGCTTCTCCCTCGGGCCAAATGAACGGAGCTATCGATTAGAATTTGTTCGAAATGAGTCAATATTTAATCGATTGCTTTCACAGTGGTTGATGTAAATCAAATAGTCATAGACAATACCGTCCCGAATAGAGGTGATAGCTTTCACCCTCGTTTACCAAACGCATTCTCAAATTTAATAGGCGCTTACTATTGATGTAATAGTTAAGACCTATTATCTATTTTCGTATGTCGCTGATACCGTTGGCGAATACTAAAAACCTTGTTTTTATAGGAAAGATGATGGTAATACCTGAAAACAGCAGCATCGTTATTTTTGGTGCGTCGGGAGATCTAACTTATCGCAAGTTAATTCCTGCTTTGTACCACCTGTATGCTAGCAATCAACTACCAGAATCCTTTGCGATTCTTGGAGTGAGCCGTACTGAGTACAGCGATGAGTCTTACCGTGAGAAGCTGAAGAAGTCTCTTCAGGAAATGGAACAAACTGAACCTGAGACGCTGAATGCATTTATTGAGCATTTGCATTACCAAGCGATCAACACTTCAGATGTCGAAGATTACGCTCGTTTAGCACAACGTCTAGACAAGCTTGAGCAAGACTACCAATTCGAAAACCATAACACACTGTTCTACTTGGCAACGCCGCCAAGCCTATACGGTGTGATCCCAGCAAACCTTGCTGCGCATGGCCTGAACGATGAAACGAACGGCTGGCGTCGTCTGATCATCGAGAAGCCATTTGGTTACGACCTAGCTTCTGCTCAAGCGTTAGATGAAGAGATCCATCATCACTTCCAAGAACACCAGATTTACCGTATCGACCACTACCTTGGTAAAGAAACGGTACAAAACCTTCTAGTGCTTCGTTTCTCAAACGCGATGTTTGAACCACTGTGGAACCGTAACTTTATTGAATACGTTGAAATCACAGGTGCTGAGTTCCTTGGCGTTGAAGAGCGTGGCGGATACTACGACGGTTCTGGTGCAGTTCGTGACATGTTCCAAAACCACCTGCTGCAAGTGCTAGCGATGGTTGGTATGGAACCACCTGCTCAAATCAATGCTGATTCTATTCGTGACGAAGTGGTTAAAGTGCTTCAGTGTCTGAAACCTCTTGAGGAAGATGACCTACGTAAAGATCTCGTTCTTGGTCAATACACAGCTTCAGATGTACGCGGCCAGCACTTGCTTGGTTACCGTGAAGAGCCGGGTGTAGCAGACGATTCTCGTACTGAAACGTACATCGGTTTGAAAGCTCACATCAACAACTGGCGCTGGAATGGTGTTCCTTTCTACGTTCGTACAGGTAAACGCTTACCAACGCGCGTAACGGAAATCGTGATTCACTTTAAGAACACGCCACACCCAGTATTTGGTCAAGATGCACCAGAGAACAAACTGATTATCCGCATCCAACCGGACGAAGGTATTCAGATGAGCTTTGGCTTGAAAGAGCCGGGCGCAGGCTTCAAAGCAAAAGAAGTGAAAATGAACTTCTCTTACTCTGACTTGCCTGAAACTCAAATGCTAACGGCTTACGAACGTCTTCTTCTTGATGCACTTAACGGTGATGCAACTCTGTTTGCACGTACCGATGCAGTAGAAGCATGTTGGAAGTACGTTCAACCAATCTTAGACTTCAAGCAAGATCCTCAAGCACTGTTTGGCTATGCTTGTGGTACTTGGGGCCCACAGGAAGCGGATGAACTTCTGCAACGTGATGGCCGCGCATGGCGTTTCCCATGCAAAAACTTAACAGACACGGATTACTGCGAACTATGATCAATCACAAGATCTTTGCAACGCCTGAACTGGTTGTTGAAAACCTAGCAAATGAAATGAAAGCATACAGCGAGCAGGGCAAACCTGTTCACATTTCACTGTCTGGTGGCAGCACGCCAAAAATGCTTTTCAAGCTTTTAGCTGAGGCGCCTTACGCGGAAGGTATTCAATGGAATAACCTTCACTTCTGGTGGGGCGACGAACGTTGCGTGGCACCAGACGACGCCGAAAGTAACTACGGTGAAGCAAACGCATTGTTGTTTACACAAGTAAACCTTCCTGCTGAAAACATCCACCGCATCCGTGGTGAAGATGAGCCAAAAGCAGAAGCAGCGCGTTTTGCAAAAGAGATGGCAGACGTGATTCCAACAGAAAACGGCACACCTGTTTTCGATTGGATCCTGCTAGGTGTTGGCGCAGACGGCCACACAGCTTCACTATTCCCGGGTGTAACTGACTACCAAGATGAGAACCTATCTGTACTGGCTTCTCACCCTGAGTCTGGTCAAATCCGTGTTTCTAAAACAGCAAAAGTTTTAGAAGCAGCAAAACGAATCAGCTACCTAGTACTGGGTGCAGGTAAAGTTGAGATCGTTAAAGAAATTCATACAACTCCTGCTTCAGAACTGCCTTACCCGGCAGCGAAAATCCAGTCTAAAACTGGCGAAACAGAGTGGTTCCTAGATTCAAATGCAGCAAGTGCTATCGCATAAGTGCGAATAGCCGCAAGGAGATAAAATAATGAAAGGTGATATCGGTGTAATTGGCCTAGCAGTAATGGGTCAGAACCTTATCCTAAACATGAACGACCACGGCTTCAAAGTGGTGGCTCATAACCGTACTGCTGCTAAAGTAGACGAGTTCCTAGAAGGTCCAGCTAAAGGTACTAACATTGTTGGTGCTTACTCTTTAGAAGAGCTAGTTGAGAAACTAGAAACACCACGTAAAGTGATGCTTATGGTTCGTGCTGGTGACGTTGTAGACACGTTCATCGAAAACCTAATCCCACTTCTAGACGAAGGCGACATCATCATTGATGGTGGTAACACTAACTACCCAGACACTAACCGTCGTGTAGCGCATTGCCGTGAGAAAGGCATCCACTTCATCGGTACTGGTGTATCTGGTGGTGAAGAAGGTGCTCGTTTCGGTCCTTCAATCATGCCAGGCGGCGCAGCTGAAGCTTGGGAAGCGGTTAAGCCAATCTTCCAAGGTATCTCTGCAAAAACTGACGCTGGTGAGCCTTGTTGTGACTGGGTTGGTAACGACGGTGCTGGTCACTTCGTTAAGATGGTACACAACGGCATCGAATACGGTGACATGCAGCTTATCACTGAAGCATACCAGTTCATGAAAGATGGCCTAGGTATGTCTGCTGACGAGATGCAAGCGGTATTCGCTGACTGGAACAAGACTGAGCTAGACAGCTACCTAGTTGAAATCACTGCTGACATCCTTGGCTACAAAGATGAAGACGGTGAAGCGTTAGTTGAGAAGATCCTAGATACTGCAGGCCAAAAAGGTACGGGTAAGTGGACGGGTATCAACGCACTAGACCTAGGTATCCCACTGACTCTAATCTCTGAGTCTGTATTCTCTCGTTGCCTGTCTGCTCTTAAAGACCAACGTGTTGAAGCTGAAGCTTTGTTTGAGAAGACAATCACTCCAGTTGAAGGCGACAAGCAAGAGTGGGTTGATGCACTACGTCAAGCTCTACTGGCTTCTAAGATCATCTCTTACGCTCAAGGCTTCATGCTAATGCGTGAAGCATCGAACGAAAACGGCTGGGACCTAAACTACGGTAACGTAGCGCTAATGTGGCGTGGTGGTTGTATCATCCGTTCTGCATTCCTAGGCAACATTCGTGATGCGTACGAAGCAAACCCAGACATCGCGTTCCTGGGTTCTGACGAGTACTTCAAAAACATCCTACAAGGCAGCCTAGTAGCATGGCGTAAAGTAGCAGCGAAATCTCTAGAGTCTGGTATCCCAATGCCATGTACGATTTCTGCGCTATCTTTCCTAGACGGTTACACAACTGCACGTCTACCAGCGAACCTGCTTCAAGCTCAACGTGACTACTTCGGTGCTCACACTTACGAGCGCACTGACCGTCCACGTGGTGAATTCTTCCACACAAACTGGACTGGTACAGGCGGCGACACTGCTTCTACAACTTACGACGTATAATCGTTAGTTAGAATCAGTTAAGAACCTTGTTGTTCTTATCAGCTGTAAACTAGAAAACAAAAGGATGCCGATTGGCATCCTTTTTTGTAGGTTCTGAAAGAGAGTCACGTACAGTAAATTTAATACAACCTGTTAAGCGAGCGCAGCTTGTGGACTTTGCACATCATTGTATTGCTCTCGTATCGACATGAAGTCATCTAGGTTGTGCTTCAGTGCAGACACACACTCTGGATCAAACATCAGCCCTGTATGCGCTTCAATGTAGTCCATTACCTTAGATGCTGACCATGCGTGTTTGTAAGCTCGTTTACTCAGTAAAGCATCGAACACATCCGCTAGCGTGACAATTCTTGCCTCTAGTGGAATAGCTTCTCCAATGAGCGCATCTGGCAACCCAGAGCCATCAAACCGTTCATGATGGTGACGTACAATATTCTTGATGAACTGAACTTCTTCGTTACACATTGAGCTGTGGTGGGAAAGGGCAACCACGTCATCAATCATCTCTTCGCCATATATCGTGTGATTGTTCATGATGTTTCTTTCTTCTTCCGAAAAACGCTCAGTACTGAAGAGCACTTTGTCTGGGATTCGGTACTTACCTATGTCGTGAAATGGGGCATATAAGCGAATGCGGTGAACGAATTGGTGGGTAATCTCATTGTTACTGTGCGAAAGCGTACGTGCGAGCTGCTCGCTGTATTTTCCCATGCGAATCAGATGCTCCTTGGTTTCAGGATCACGTGCGTGCCCCATGTTTAGGGCGATTGCTAATGAGGACTGAAAATGTCTCTGACGTTCGAAGAGTTGCACAAACAGGTTCGAAATCGCTTGAGTGAGGTACGCGATGTCACTTTGTATTGTCTGCTTAGCAAAAAACTCAGTGCATGATGCGTTGATGAAAACGAACCCGAGGTTACTCTCTTGATAGTGGATAGGCGTGGTATAGCTACTTTGATGACCAAGTTTGAGTAGGTGGGAGATTTGCTTGGTCGGATTCATCAAAGAGAGGTCATCAACAATTCTTGTTTCTAATGATTCAGCCAAGTGACTCAAAGCGGAGTTGGGTTTGATCTCCTGTTCGATGTAGTGATGCTTGGCGTTTTGGCACAGTGAATCGGATACAAAATAATTCGATGCTTTATTTTCACTGCATAGCACCACGGATAGCCGAGATAATATGGGGTAGTGTTCACGAGCTAGCCGGAAGAGATCATCGACTATGGCGACGATGTCCTTGTCTTGGGCCGCTGCTCTACTGAAATGGGAGTAGTCAAACATGTGGCAAGCCAACCTTTATTTATAATTATGTTATTGTTTAATCTGGGGTTTTTACCGTTTCGATATTCAATAAAACCATAGCACTGTGTTATTAAAATGTAATACTGCGTACTGAAAAACTTTAATGTCATCACTAAATATATGGTTTTTACATATGGTTACCGTAGGTTTTGTTAAGTTGAACCAGTTTCATAACCGTTGGGGTGAAGGTTTGTTTGTAGAATATGCTTAGTCTGTATAGCGAGCTAAGGTAGGGTGTTAAGTGACCAATTCGAAATTAATTTCAAAGATAAATAGGATAACCAGGATGCTTTATGCCATCATAAAGGCATAAAGATGGGCAATGGATGTAATGCCCAAGTGATTGAGCTAGAAATGGTCAGTGATGACGGTGTTCTAGAGTAAATTCAAGGCCTTTAGTTGCCTTGAAAAAGGTAATGTTATGACTGAAGAAGAAAGAATCGAACTGCAACAAAATAACCCGCTACATGGCTTAAAGCTTGAAACCATGATCACTGAATTAGTGGATCATTATGGTTGGGAAATTTTAGATGCGGCAATGCGTATGAACTGCTTTAACACTAAGCCGACTGTGGCAAGTGCTGTTAAATACCTGAAGAAAACGGAATGGGCTCGTGAGAAGGTTGAGAACTTCTATCTTTACCGTTTCAAGCGTATGCCTAAAGCGTCGGACATTGAATACCAAATGCCTCCGCGTTCACGTACATTCCGCCATGGGCTAGAGCCTCGCGAACCAATGGAATTGACGGTAGAGTCTATCCACGCTTCACAAGCTAAAGCTGCGTCTGCATTTAAAGAGCGCCGTGGCGGTAACGGTCGTAACTTTCGTCGTTAATAAGAAGGCGTCGTTAGAAAGAGCCGTCGTCAGATAGGACTTCGCTAAGCAAGAGAGGTCTTTAAGAGCGCCGTCTAATTAGCTAAAGCGATAAGCATAAAATACAAAAGGAGCCTAAGTGCTCCTTTTTTAACGTTTGTACTTTGTTCAAGCGTGTAAAGCTTGTTGTACTTGAGTCTTAAGCTTCGCGGTTCTTTCTTTGATTCTTCCAAAGATCGGTGACATAAACGATGGCACTGATAAGCAAGAAGAGCGCTGACACAGAAAACAGAGCGGGCATTTTGAGAATCCACGCGAATGTGGCAGCGAGAAAAGCGACAAAGCAAATGAGTCGACTTGATGACATGACATGACCGAGTTTAGTGTTCATAACGCCTCCTAATGAAGTCTCACTTTCGACAGGAGAATTATCCCACCTTTGGCAAAATAAAGGCTAAAAAACAGTCTAAATTGTTATCAAATTTGCTAATTGAAGGACTCGTCTCACATATTTTGGGTTGGCTATTTTATAAGCAATAAAATAACAAAATAGGTATGAGAAGGGGGTAGTCTTTTCGGTCTATCTTTCATGTTGAAAGCCTTATTGAACCGAATGTCTAGTTAGTTTAAAACCGAGTTAGCATAAACCTAGCTGGTATAGAACCTACTCAGAATGAAACCTAGTTGGTATAGAAAAAGTAAGCGGTGATCAAAAAGCTCGCGATGATCACTGTGTTACGAACATACTGTTGAGGGATCCGGCGAGAGATTTTTGCTGAATAATAACCACCAACCAATGTACCCAATAATACAGCCATGCCAGACGGCCAATCAATCGAACCATTGACGATAAAAAACACGATCGCAGCGAGGGAAGCACATGCGGACACGAGCAGTTTGATGCCATTCATCACGTTGATGTTGGTGTAACCAGCAAGCGCCAAATAGCTCAATGTCACAATGCCCAAACCTGCATTAAAATACCCACCGTAGATACAGACAATCAAAAGCAATAAAGCGGAAAAGAATGCGCCTGCGCTGGTGGCGTGCTTATGCTTGGCTGTAGCTTGCTTAAGCCATTTATTAAGCATGCCGCCAAACGTGAATAGCAGAGCCGCAAACAGCAGTAGCCAAGGAACGGATTGAGTGAACAGAGCTTCTGGTGTGTGAAGTAGCAAGACGGCCCCGATACCACCGCCAATTACACATAGAGCAATGGTCAACTTTAGTTGCTTAGTACCAGATTGAATTTCGTGGCGCAGAGCGTAGGCTCCGCTAATGTATCCAGCACACGAAGCAAAGGTATTGGTCGCGTTGGCTGCTATTGGTGGAACGCCAGCAAACAATAGAGCAGGGAAGGTGATAAAGCTGCCGCCACCCGCAATGGAGTTAAGCACACCGCCAATCACGCCTGATAAGAATAGAATCAACCAATCCATAGTTTTAGAATCCAATACGTTAACTAATTGGTTACCTTACTTGAATTTGTTATGAATATCAGCGCCATGTGTGTTGTAAAGATAGGTTTGTGAGTTTGCTACCATCTTTAATCGTTGGTTCGAATAGAGGCTCTAAATGAAAAAAGGAGCCAATAGCTCCTTTTGTTGAGGTTTAGTTGATTTAGCAGAGTATTACACTTCTACTGGCTTTGCTCTAAAGCTCTTGAATAGCTTAACTAGAATCGGGCTAGACAGAACTAATACCGCCAGAATTGTGAAGGTCATGGTAATTGGGCGTTCCCATAGGAAGCTGACTTCACCATCGCTGATCATTAATGCGCGTCTCAAGTTCTCTTCCATCAAACCGCCCAATATGAAGCCTAACAGCAGTGGTGCCAATGGGAAGCTGGCTAGCCTTAGTGCTATTGCTGCCATCGCAACCAGCAGCATCACAAATATGTCCATCGTGTTGAAAGACACCAAGTACACACCTGTGATTGAGAAGAAGATGATCATTGGCAGTAGAACCGTTCTTGGTACCGCTAACAGCTTAGAAATGTATGGGATCAAAGGCAGGTTCAAGATAACCAGTACGATGTTGCCAAAGTACATAGAGATAATCACCGACCAGAATACATCTGGGTGTTCAACGAACAGGCGCGGGCCCGGTTGAATACCGTAAGCGATTAATGCACCCAGCATGATAGCCGTTGTACCAGAGCCCGGAATACCCAGCGTTAGTAACGGAACGAATGAACCACTTGATGCTGCGTTGTTTGCCGATTCTGGAGCAACAAGACCACGAATGCTGCCTTTGCCGAACTCTTTCTGTTTGTCTTTTGGCGCTAGGCTACGCTCCATACCGTAACTTAGGAATGCCGCAATAGTGGCACCTGCGCCCGGTAGAACACCAGTAAAAAAACCGAGAATAGAGGAGCGAATCGACACCGGCGCGACTTCTTTGAACTCTTCTTTGGTGACCTTCATGCTGCCGATATCAGACATCTTTTGGCTTTCTTCAGCGCTGTTGTCTTGCTCAGGCTTAAGAATGCCCATTAAGGTTTCACCCAGTGCGAACGTCGCCATAGCCAGCAATAGGAAGCTGAAGCCATCCATTAGATCTGTTAGGCCGAATGTGAAACGTTCAACACCAACGCCTTTGTCGATACCTACGGTTGAAAGCATTAAGCCTAAGATAGTCATCATCCACGCCTTGATAACCTGTCCTGGGCCTGCAAACGCCGCTACAGCGGATAAACCTAGTAGCATCAGTGCAAAGTAGTCAGAAGACTGGAAGCTCAGTGATACGCTCGCTAGAGCCGGCGCTGCAATCAAAAGCATAATTGCTGAAAGTGTGCCGCCAGTAAAAGAAGAGTAAGCCGCGAGTGCAAGTGCTTTACCTGCTTGACCTTTTTGAGCCATCGGGTAGCCGTCAAACGCGGTTACTACCGTTGAAGAACAACCCGGAGCATTGATTAAGATTGATGACGTTGAGCCACCAAATACAGCGCCGTAGTACACACCAGCCATCAAGATTAAGCCTGAAGAAGGGTCTAGGCCATAAGTGATAGGGATCATCAGAGCAATGGCTGAAATTGGACCTAATCCTGGAAGCATACCGATGAAGGTACCAACGAAACAGCCCACGATGACCATCATGATGTTCATTGGCATCACGGCGGTCGAAAGTCCTTGTAAAATTCCGTCTAACATAATGTTGTCCCTACCAAAGAGTGAAGATTAAACCAGGCTCTAGGTAGATATCTAAGCCTTGAGTTAAAAGAAGAAAGAACGCGATAACGAAAGGAAACGACGCGCCAAATAAAACAGCTTTACGACGCTCACCCAGTAGGTAAAAGCCTGCAAGTAAGAAGAAGCTGGTTGCTAGAACAAAGCCAAGATAAGTCAGCCCAATACCGTACAGCGCCATTAACACCAAGAAGCCAATCAGCAGTTTCCAGTTCAGCGGCGTTGTGTCGCATATGACTTTCTTATCCGGTTGTCCTGTTATCAGCAGGATCAACGAAAGGCCAATGCCGATAAACGTCAACAGGGTAGGTAAGGTTCTTGCTGTGAAGGGTTCGTACTCGTCGCCGGGAAACAAAGGGATCAGCGTGGTTTGGTAGCCATAGCACAAGCACGCCAGCATAAAGATCATGGCTCCGATGCGATCCTTCGAAAGCAAAGATTCCTTACTCAGAAATTTGGTTGGTAAGTCCGACATGTCCAACTCCATTTGGGGTGGTGTAAAAAGTAAAAAAGCCGTACATGAGCGAGTTAATGAAGAATGTCTGGGATCACTAACTAAAGGTGAGCGAATGACATGGCTTGGATAAAGTAAGCCACTTGCATCTACAACGAATCAGCAAGCCTTAGCAATACGCTACGAATAAACAAAGGAGTTTTAGTTAACCCATGTACGGCGAAACAGGAAAGAGTAAGAGGGCACAAAGACCCTCTATGATTGTTGGTTATTTCAAGAAACCAAGCTCACGCATTAGGTCGCCCATCTGTTTTTCTTGGTCTTCTAGGAAGGCGTAAAAATCTTTGTCAGCTTTGTAGTTGTCGATCCAACCGTTACGGTCACGAACCACTTGCCACTCATCGGTTTTGTACATTTTGCCAAGCGCTTCGTTCCACTCGTCGATTTTCGCTTGACTTGTACCCGGTGCCGCGAAGAAACCACGCCAGTTAGCAAATACTGTCTCGTTGCCGTATTCAGTCAGTGTTGGGATGTTAGGCGCAGCGTCAAGACGCTTTGGAGCCGTCACAGCAAGCACTTTTACTTGGCCAGATTTAGACATCTCTAGTACTTCACCAAGGCCCGTTGAAAGCAGCTGTGTTTCGCCAGAAAGCAATGCCGCCATTGCTTTACCACCAGCATCGTAGGCAATGTAACGAACTTTCTTTGCATCAAAACCTTCGCCTTTGAATGCTGCAGCAACCACAAGGTGGTCCATGCTGCCACGAGCTGAACCGCCAGCAATTTTCACTTTACGTGGGTTGGTTTCGAATTCTTTAACTACATCTTCCCAAGTGTTGTACTTAGAATCCGCAGACGCGACGATTGCACCGTAATCGGCAATGGTTGCTGCTACCGGAGTTAGGTCACGGAAAGATTGTGGGAAGATACCTGTTAGTGAACGAACAACGATAGGCGTTGAGTTCACCATTAGCGTGTCTTCTTGGCGTTGAGCCGTTTCGATTAGGTGAGCAATTGCTTTACCACCACCGCCACCAGAGAGGTTTTGGAAAGAGACATTTTCTACGATGTCTGATTTCACTAATACATCACCCGTACCACGAGCTGTCATATCCCAACCGCCACCAGCGCCGCCAGGGATTAGGAAGTGGATTTTTTCTACGTCAGCAGCAAAAGTGTTGAAAGAAAAGGTTGCTGCGATAATAGAAGCCGCAAGAGTAGGTTTCAGTGCCTTGAACATGGTTCACGTTCCTTATGTAGGGGATCTCTTCAATGGAGAGAAACTTATGTTTTATTTCCAGCTACTAAACAGATGAGTAGGATATTGCTTAGCAGATGAAGCTAAAGTTAACGGTGTGTTAATGAAATGTCTGTAATGCGGCGATATTGAGAATAAAGAACATTGGATTAATATTGTTCATAAAGTTCACGGAGGCGTGGCTATAGGACTCTTCCAGCAATAATAACTAGGTTTTTCTTGAGTTTATGTGAACAATTTTTTTGACTGCTGGTCGCTTTATACTGCTGTGTATCATTAAAGAGGGTACTTATTGCGACACAAAGAGTGATATGGAGAGGCGTTCTTTAATATATAGAATAATATGTTGCTAGCTGTGCAGTGCTACTGTAATAATATGATTATAGCTGGCACGTTACATTTCTGAGCTAGTGGTTATTCAAGGATCGAATAATGACAGACAAAAAAATTTCGTTACGATTTACTGTTGGAGGAATGTTTTTACTCGCGACATTTCTTACCGCTGTTGTTGCGGTTTCACTGCAATATTACTTCAGTAAAAAAATGGCGACTGAGAATACCCTATCAAAGTTGACGATGGTATCCCATGACCTGAGTGATTATATTGGCGCGATTGACTCTGATGCAGCCAACACCGCGCGTTTACTTGCTTCAGTGAAACGATCTATCAATAACAAAATATCGAAAGAAGAGTCGCGTAGTATTCTTTCTGAAGCCATTAAAGATAACCCTCTCTTTTATAGTATTTACATTGGCTCATCCGATGAAAATTTCTTCCAAATTATTAACCTAGAATCTGCTCCTGTCGTTAGAGAAAAAATAGGTGCACAACAAACGGATCGTTGGGTTGTGGTTGAGATTCAAAATATAGGGCAGGAGCGAGTCCGGACAACGAAATACTTTGACCAAGAGTTTTCCCTCAGAAGCTCAACTACGGAGCAGAGCAACTACTTTCCAACAACCAGGCCTTGGTATGTTTCTGCCAATATTCAGTCGGTCGAAAAAACTCAGCCATATCTTTTTCAGCATTTACAAATTACCGGGCAAACTTATTCTTTAGCGTTTGAGTCGAAAATCGAATCTGACATTCAACATGTGATTGGTATTGATATTGTGCTGTCTTCTTTGGCTAACAAATTATCGGGTACGGCGCTTGGATTAGCAGAAGATAGTAAGGTTGAGTCTTTCTTATATTCGAAATCGGGTAACATTATTGCATCTAACCTCAAAGTTAATAATCAGGAATCGGAGTTTGATGTATCAAAACTGATGCTATCATCTGAGCATAAAGCCTTGGTTAATGATACTCCTCCGCTGTTAGTGTCTAATCAAAATGATTGGGGGCCGATGGACTTTTCAGTGGCGGGAAAACCAAACGGCTATGCGATAGACCTTCTCAAAATGATTGGTGATATGACTGGGATCAGGTTTGAATTTGTGAATGGTTTTTCTTGGGGGGAGCTTGTCAATAAGTTTCAAGAAGGAAGTATTGATGGCCTGCAATCGGTGCAAAATTATAAAAATAATGGCATAAACGGCCTCTACACCACTCCAATCTATGATTTACCGTTTGCTATCGTGACCAGAGAAGACGCGAAGATTATTACTAATTATGCCGAGCTTGAGGATAAAAAAGTGGCCATTTTATCTGGGTGGTCAATTATTCCTAAGTTAAGGGAAGACTTTCCGAATATTGATTTAGTTGAGTTTGAAAACCTAGAGTCTGCATTTAATTCAATTGAAAGCGGAGAGAACTTTGCTTTTTTAGACGCTGAACCCGTACTCTCGTTTGCATTAGATAGGTTTTTTCAGCCTGGCCTTAGTGTCAATGGGACTCTAGAAGATCTAGACCAGAACTACTCAAACCAATTCCACTTGGTGCTGCAGAGCAAGCATCAACAATTGCTTCCAATCATTGATCAAGCTATCAGCAAGTTAAGTGGTGAACAGCTTGATGCCTTAGCGAAAAAGTGGCTCCATGATACCGGCTTTAATACAAATACGACGGTCCCTTATACTGAACTTTATGATTTGACTAAGGAAGCAACGGTTGAAGGCAGTATGGTAAGGGTAGAGATGAATGGCGAGATCAAACATCTCTATTTAAAGAAAATCGACACGGGCGAACACTACTCTGAGTATTTTGCGGTATTGATTCCCGAAACTGAGATCTTTAGTACAGTCAATAAACGTCTAGCAACCTCTGTTGGCGTAACGATGTTACTGATGAGTTTGACGTTGCCTATTGCTTGGGTTTTTGGTGCACCGATAGTGCGTCCTATTCGTCAATTAGAGGAGGAGACTCATAAGATCAAGATGCGTGATTATGACAGTGTCGAGCTTGTTGAGACTCGAATTAAAGAAGTATGGGAGCTATCTGTGGCGGTAAAAGACATGGCGATGGAACTCAAGCAACATGAGCTAACCCAAGAAGCCTTTGTTGAGTCGTTCATTAAACTTATCGCTCAAGCTATCGATGATAAGTCCGCTTATACGGCTGGGCACTGTAACCGTGTACCAGAACTGGGCTTGATGTTGGCTGATGCGGCTGAAAAATCGCAGTCTGAGCATTTCAAAGACTTTAAATTTGAGAACGACGATGAACGTCGTGAATTTAGAATTGCGGCTTGGCTTCATGATTGTGGCAAGATCACTACACCTGAACACATCGTCGATAAAGGTACGAAGCTAGAAGCTAACTACAACCGAATTCACGAGGTGAGAACACGATTTGAAGTACTTTGGCGTGATGCGGAAATTACAGCTTTGACAAAAAAACTCGAAGGATCTCTACCGGCTGAGCTGGTAGCTGATGAACTTGCGTCAACCAAACAGCAGCTACAAGATGACTTTGCCTTTATCGCGACATCGAACGTTGGTGGTGAGTTCATGAGTGACGACAAAGTTGCTCGTATTCGTTCGATAGCTGGGACGACTTGGATACGTAACTTTGATGATCAACTTGGTCTATCGCCGATAGAAGCCTTGAATCGAGAATCGAGTTCAAGCTTGCCAGCGACAGAGCCGCTGTTAAGTGATAAGCCTGAACATATAGTGAAAAGAGATAGGCCGTTAGACTTCGATCCGAAATATCAAATCAAAATGGATGTGCCGGAGCACCTATACAACTTAGGCGAAGTCTACAATCTGAGCATTGCACGTGGTACGTTAACTGCTGAAGACCGATTCAAGATAAACGAGCACATGCTTGGAACAATTAAGATGCTTGAGAATCTGCCATTTCCGAAAGAGCTAAGCCGTGTTCCTCGCTATGCTTCGACGCACCATGAAACACTCAAAGGTACGGGATATCCAAGGAAGCTGACTGGTGATGACCTTTCAATCCCAGAACGTATTCTGGTGATCTCTGATATTTTTGAGGCGTTAACCGCTGCGGATAGGCCTTATAAGAAGGCGAAGCCAATCAGTGTTGCTGTCGACATCATGTATAAAATGGCATTGGACGAGCATCTCGATATCGAACTGTTTAGATTGTTCTTAACCAGTGGTACGCATGTTCGTTATGCTGAAGAGTATCTCAAACCGGAACAGATTGATTTTGTTGATATAAACAAATACCTCGAAGTTACTCGTCAGATTGCTTGACCAAGGTTGGCTTGTTAGAACGAGTTCGATGAATGAAAGGCGCACATCAGTGCGCCTTTTTTATATCTGTTTATCGGTGAGCTGGTGGATAGACACAGAGGGAGCTACGTTTGACAAGTTCGGCTATAAGTTGTCGACACATAGATTTTAAATAATTTTAGAGTAGGTAAGGGGTTAGTGGGCCTAGATATAGTTAAATCGATAAATAACAGAAAGTTAAATTATTTATAGTGTTCTTTTGAGTAAGTTTCATCGTCTATTAAAAATACTACCTTAGTCTAAATTGTCGACAATTCACTTGATTGTCGACAATTCGATCGTGTATTTTATGTTCATGTTATGAAATTGTTGACAATTAAGGTTCAGCAATCAGAAGTGAGCAGCGTGAATATGAATACTGCAATAAAAGAGCTCAGCTTAAGTGCAAACACGAAAACGCGTGTGAGCGATAAAGAGAACACTAAATCAGAAAACCTCACTGAGTATCTCGTTGAGGCTATTGTTAACGGTGAATTACCACCGGGCAGTAAGATCTCCGAGCCTGAACTAGCTAAACGCTTTGAGGTAAGTCGAGGGCCATTACGTGAAGCGATAATGCGAGTTGAAGGGCTTGGCCTGATCGAACGCATTCCTCATGTTGGCGCGCGAGTGATTACCTTTTCGGCAGACAAACTACTCGAGCTGTACGCGGTGCGAGAGGCATTGGAAGGCATGGCTGCTCGCTTAGCAGCGCGACATATCACACAAGAAGAGCTTGTCGGGCTTGAAGGATTACTGTCGACACACTCAAAGCACATCGATGAAGTCGAAGGTTCTTCTTATTTTCATCAACATGGGGATTTCGATTTCCATTACCGCATTATTAAAGCCAGTCGTAACAGCAAACTCATTTCGTTGTTGTGTGACGAGCTTTACCACTTATTACGCATGTATCGTTATCAATCTCCTAGGGCTCAGTCTCGACCAAAAGAGGCGCTCGATGAACACAAATACATCCTACAAGCAATTCGCAACCGTGATGAAGAGCTAGCAGAAATGCTAATGCGACGACACATCTCGGGTAGTCGATTGCTTATAGAACAACAAATTCAATCCAAAGATCTTGATTAAGCGACCATTGGAACCTGTCAGCAGATCAGTGCTGGCGATAACCAAAAGCCGTAAGTCTTAAAGATTAGCTAGAAATAAGCAATTAACAGGGAGCGTCATTATGAAGTTATCAGCAGGAGCAAAGTTCCGACAAGCTGTGCAAGACAACGACCCATTGCAGATCGTTGGTACGGTGAATCCGTATTGCGCGATGATGGCAAAGAACTTGGGGCATCAGGCGATCTATTTGTCGGGTGGAGGCATCGCCAATGCGTCTTATGGTTTGCCTGATTTAGGTATCACCACATTGAACGATGTGCTAGTGGATGTTGAACGTATTACCAACGCGTGTGATCTGCCTTTGCTGGTGGATATTGATACAGGATTTGGTGGCGCATTCAATATTGCACGCACGATTCGCGCCATGGAGAAGGCAGGCGCAGCTGCAATTCACATGGAAGACCAAGTGGCTCAGAAACGCTGTGGTCATCGACCAAATAAAGCGATTGTGAGCCAACAAGAGATGGTCGATAGAGTCAAAGCGGCAACCGATGCGAGAAGCGATGACAGTTTCGTAATTATGGCGCGTACCGATGCATTGGCGGTTGAAGGCATTGATAGCGCGATTGAGCGAGCGATAGCTTGTGTTGAAGCGGGCGCAGACATGATTTTCCCTGAAGCGATGAATCAACTCGATCAATATGTGAAGTTCTCGGCGGCGCTTAAATCAGCAACAGGTAAGCACGTGCCTATCTTGGCCAACATCACTGAGTTTGGCCAAACACCACTCTACAACTGTAGCGAGTTAGCCCAATCAAGTGTCGACATGGTGCTTTACCCATTGAGTGCGTTCCGTGCGATGAACAAAGCCGCGGAGAATGTTTACAAACACTTGTTAGTTGAAGGCAATCAAGAAGCTCTGTTGGATTCAATGCAAACCCGTAAAGAGCTTTACGAACACCTGAATTACCACGACTACGAGAACAAGCTTGATCAGTTGTTTTCAAGCGAAGGGTAAAACCAGTTTCAATTAGTCAAAAATCAACTTAATCCAATAACGTGAAATGGTTAGTCGCCAAATCCAGTACCGATGATAAAGATCATCGGACATATAAATAGGCAGCACCAAAGAGTGCAGGCGGCTAACACAGAAAAGGAGTTCACCATGTCTGTATCTTTGAGTGATAAAGCAGCTGTCGAAAATGCTTCAAAAGTAGAACAACAAAGTGAAAAAACAGCAAACAAACCAGCCAGCGCACCGGCAATCGGTGGTGCAGGTCTACGAGGGCAAAGCGCTGGGTCTACTGCGCTGTGTACGGTAGGAAAATCAGGAACGGGTTTAACTTACCGTGGCTATGACATTACCGACCTTGCTAACCACGCTCAGTTTGAAGAAGTTGCGCATCTGCTACTAAGAGGCCATTTACCCAATGAAAAAGAGCTAGACGATTATAAAACATTGTTGGTTGGTTTGCGCGGCTTGCCTCAACCTTTGAAAGCAGCGTTGGAGCTTATCCCTGCAGACGCTCATCCAATGGATGTGATGAGAACGGGTTGTTCGATGCTAGGTAATCTAGAGCAAGAGTCTGATTTTTCAGAGCAATTGCCTGCGACCGAACGAATGCTAGCGCTTTTCCCTGCGATTATTTGTTATTGGTACCGCTTTAGCCATGATGGCGTGCGCATTAATACTGAAGATCAAAGCGAAGCATGTCTGGGTGGTTACTTCTTGAAGATGCTAACGGACAAAGCACCGAGTGAACTGCATAAAAAGGTAATGCACTGTTCGCTAACGCTTTACGCAGAGCATGAGTTCAACGCCTCTACTTTTGCTGCCCGCGTCTGTGCATCAACGCTGTCGGATATTCATTCGTGCGTTACAGCAGCAATTGGCACACTAAGAGGCCCGCTGCATGGTGGCGCGAATGAAGCGGCAATGGAAATGATCCAAGATTGGAAAACCGCTGATGAAGCAGAAACTAACATCATGCAGATGCTTGCTAACAAAGACAAAATTATGGGCTTCGGTCATGCGATTTATCGCGAAAGCGACCCACGAAATGCTCTAATCAAGCGCTGGTCAAAAGAGCTAGCTCAAGAGGTGGGAGATGAACAGCTTTACGCCGTTTCTGAGCGTGTTGAAGCGGTAATGAAGCGCGAGAAAGGACTGTTTTGTAATGCGGACTTTTTCCACGCCTCTGCCTATCACTTCATGGACATCCCAACCAAACTATTTACTCCGATCTTCGTAATGAGCCGTCTTACAGGTTGGACTGCACACGTATTTGAGCAAAGAGAAAATAATCGCATCATTCGTCCAAGTGCTGACTACACCGGGCCAGAGCATCAAGACTGGCTGCCAATCCATTTACGTTAGTCCTCTATATCGAGCCGACTTATATCTCGAGGTGACTTTTATCTTCATATGATAAGGCCTCGAGAATCAACGAACAGAATTTAACAGATAATGGTGGATGTATGTCTGATGTGAAACTTGAACGGACCCAGAACCTTGAACGAAATCAGTACCGTAAGCCTTTACCCGGTACTCATTTAGAGTATTTCGACGCTTGTGAAGCGATAGAATCGATATCCCCGGGAGCTTACAAAACTTTGCCTTATACGTCGCGAGTGTTGGCGGAACAATTGGTAAGGCGTTGTGATCCTGAAACCCTTGAAGACAGCTTAAAACAGATCATTGAACGTAAGAGCGACTTAGATTTTCCTTGGTATCCTGCGCGCGTGGTGTGTCATGACATTCTTGGTCAAACAGCCTTGGTTGATTTGGCTGGATTAAGAGACGCGATTGCCGACCAAGGCGGAGACCCTGCCAAGGTGAACCCCGTTGTTGAAACCCAACTGATTGTTGATCACTCTCTGGCAGTGGAACACGCAGGCTTTGATAGCGAAGCCTTTGATAAAAACCGCGCCATTGAAGAGCGCAGAAACGAAGACCGTTTTCATTTTATTGAATGGTGTAAAACCGCGTTTAAGAACGTGAGTGTGATTCCTGCTGGTAACGGGATCATGCACCAGATTAACTTGGAGAAAATGTCTCCGGTGATTCAATCCAAAGAGGGCATCGCGTTCCCAGATACCTGTGTCGGTACCGACAGTCATACTCCTCATGTTGATGCTCTGGGCGTCATCGCCATTGGTGTCGGTGGATTGGAAGCTGAGACAGTGATGCTCGGTCGCCCGTCAATGATGCGTTTGCCTGATATTGTCGGCGTCAAACTGACTGGTCAGAGACAAGAAGGGATAACCGCAACGGATATTGTGCTTGCGATTACTGAGTTCCTTCGCAATGAGAGAGTGGTCTCAAGCTACTTGGAATTCTTCGGTGAAGGGGCTCGCGCACTGACCATTGGTGACCGTGCAACCATCTCAAACATGACTCCAGAATATGGCGCGACTGCGGGTATGTTCTATATCGATGAACAGACAATTCAATACCTCAATCTTACAGGGCGAGAGCCTGAACAGGTTGAATTGGTAGAGCGTTACGCCAAGCAAACCGGACTTTGGGCTGATGACTTAGATTCCGCTCAATACGAACGTGTGCTTGAGTTTGATTTGTCTAAAGTTGAGCGTAACCTTGCGGGGCCTTCAAATCCTCATCGCCGTTTGCCAACCAGAGAGCTGGCTGAACAAGGCATCAGTCAAGCATCTTGGAAAGAGCAGCATGCTAAGCAGTACAGCGATGATCAGATGCCCGATGGTGCCGTAATTATTGCGGCAATTACTTCTTGTACTAACACCAGTAACCCAAGAAACGTGGTCGCCGCGGCATTGGTTGCTAAGAAAGCCAATCAGCTTGGATTAGTTCGTAAGCCGTGGGTGAAAACATCATTTGCGCCGGGTTCTAAAGTTGCCAAACTCTATCTCGAGTCGGCAGGTTTGCTTCCTGAACTTGAACAATTGGGCTTCGGTATCGTCGGCTATGCGTGTACTACCTGTAACGGGATGAGTGGGGCGTTGGATCCTAGAATCCAACAAGAGATCATCGAGCGTGACCTGTACTCAACCGCTGTGTTGTCGGGGAATCGAAACTTTGATGGTCGAATCCATCCCTATGCTAAACAAGCGTTTTTAGCCTCACCGCCATTGGTGGTTGCTTATGCCTTGGCGGGTACGATTCGCTTTGATATCGAAAAAGACAGCCTAGGTACAGACAATAGCGGTAAGCCAATCTATTTAAGTGATTTGTGGCCAAGTGATGCTGAGATCGATTCAGTTGTCGGTGAGCATGTTAAACCACAACAGTTCCAACAAATCTACGTGAAAATGTTCCAGCCAGACGAGGATCAGGTAACTACTGAGCCGCTTTATGATTGGCGGCCTCAAAGTACCTATATTCGCAGACCTCCATATTGGGAAGGGGCACTGGCTGGTGAGCGAAGCCTTTCTGATATGAGACCTTTGGCGATCTTAGGTGACAATATCACCACGGATCATCTATCGCCTTCAAACGCGATTCTCGCTTCGAGTGCGGCAGGTGAGTACTTGGCGAAAATGGAAGTTCCAGAAGAGGACTTTAACTCTTATGCGACTCATCGAGGTGATCACTTAACCGCGCAACGAGCGACGTTCGCTAACCCGAAGCTGTTTAATGAAATGGTGAAAGACGCTGGAGAAGTCGTGCAAGGCTCATTGGCAAGAGTTGAACCCGAGGGGCAAGTTACGCGAATGTGGGAAGCGATTGAAACCTACATGAACCGTAAACAACCCTTGATTGTTGTTGCCGGTGCCGATTATGGACAAGGTTCATCACGTGACTGGGCAGCCAAAGGGGTGCGCTTAGCGGGTGTTGAAGTGATTGTGGCTGAAGGATTTGAAAGAATTCACAGAACCAACTTGGTTGGCATGGGTGTGCTGCCTCTGCAATTCAAAGTTGGGACGGATCGCAACACCTTAGAATTGGATGGCACCGAGCTTTACGACGTGTACGGCGACATTGAAGCAGGTTCTGATTTGGCTCTAGTCATTACTCGTAAAAACGGTGAAAAGCTGGATGTGCCAGTAACCTGTCGACTAGACACGGCAGACGAAGTGAATGTGTACAGTGCTGGTGGCGTATTGCAACGTTTCGCCAAAGACTTTCTCGCACAGTAGGAGCTGGTTATGAACTCTAAACAGATCAAAGTACCGGCTACCTATATGCGTGGAGGCACCAGTAAAGGGGTTTTCTTCAATCTCGAGGACTTACCTGAAGCTGCGCAAGTTGCCGGAGAAGCACGAGACGCATTACTTCTGCGAGTGATTGGCAGCCCGGATCCTTACGGCAAACAAACTGATGGTATGGGGGGTGCGACATCAAGCACCAGCAAAACCGTTATTGTATCGAAAAGCAGTAAAGCCGATCACGATGTTGATTACCTCTTTGGTCAAGTGGCAATAGACAAGCCGTTCGTTGATTGGAGCGGTAACTGCGGCAATCTGTCCGCTGCAGTAGGCCCATTCGCTATTCATAGTAGATTGGTCGATTCGAATCGTATTCCAGAAAACGGTGTGGTCGAGGTGCGAGTATGGCAAGTGAACATAGAGAAAACCATCATTGTTTATGTGCCTATCGCTGATGGTGAAGTTCAAGAGTTAGGTGACTTTGAACTCGATGGTGTCACTTTCCCCGCTGCTGAGATTCAAGTTGATTTCCTAGACCCAGCTGATGCGAGTGGTTCAATGTTTTCTACAGGGAATGTTGTCGATTTCTTAGATGTTCCCGAATTGGGCTGCATCAAAGCGACATACATCAATGCAGGGATACCCACCATTTTTGTTGATGCTGAATCGGTTGGTTATCAAGGCACAGAGCTTCAATCGGACATCAATAGCGATGCCAAAGCCTTGGCTCTGTTTGAATCCATCCGAGCACATGGTGCAGTAGCGATGGGGCTTATTGATTCTTTAGAACAAGCTGAATCACGCCAACACACACCTAAGGTTGCCTTTGTTGCTAAGCCTCAAGCGTATCAAGCCTCCAGTGGTAAATCGGTCGCAGCCAAAGACACCGACCTTCTGGTGCGTGCTTTGTCTATGGGGCAATTGCACCATGCCATGATGGGAACAGCTGCAGTCGCCATTGCTTCAGCGGCGAGTGTTCCGGGTACGTTAGTGAACTTGGCAGCCGGTGAGGGTTCTCGAGATTTTGTGACTTTTGGTCATCCGTCAGGAACGTTAAAGGTGGGGGCTAAAGCGGTACAAACAGAAAGTGGGTGGAACATTGAGAGGGCGATAATGAGTCGTAGTGCCCGAGTGATCATGGAAGGTGCCATTCGTGTGCCTTTTCCCAAGTGAAGCGATTGTCGTGAACGGTCAAATTTTCATGAACACAACGCTGAGAAAAGAGTGCACCCAAGTGACACTGCCAAAAAGCTAAGCGCTTGGAACAATGGATAAATCATGGAGGAGGCACTATGTCTGCTACAAATCGAATGAATAGAAAAACAGACTATATCACCGAGTATCAATGGGCGAGGGAAGACCCCAATTCGTTCTGGGAAACACAATCACAAGCCATTGATTGGTTTGAGTCACCCAGAACGATATTACAAACTGACGAAAACGGTATTGAACGTTGGTTTCCTGATGGGGTGATGAACACTTGTTGGTTGGCGCTTGATTATCATTGTGAAAATGGGCGAGGTGACAATACCGCACTGATTTACGATTCTCCAGTTACAGGAAATCAATCCTCGTACACTTATCATCAATTGCGTGACCAAGTGGCAAAAGTCGCTGGTATGTTAGCTATGCAAGGCGTTACTAAAGGCGATCGTGTTGTTATCTACATGCCAATGATTCCTGAAGCGGCGATGGCAATGCTGGCCTGTGCACGACTAGGTGCGGTGCATTCGGTGGTGTTTGGAGGTTTTGCTCCTCATGAGCTTGCCGTACGTATCGAAGATGCCGAGCCGAAGGTGTTGATTACTGCCTCCTGCGGTGTCGAGATAAATAAAGTCTTGCCATATAAGCCCATGGTCGATAGAGCGATCATGGACAGTCGTTGGAAGCCTGAAAAAGTGGTGGTATTCCAAAGAGAGCAGTCTTTAGCTGAATTGAGCAATGAACGCGACGTACTTTGGCAGCAAGCGGTTAACGATGCATTGCCACACAGCTGCGTTCCTGTTTTGGCAACCGATCCTTTGTATATTCTTTACACGTCAGGCACTACGGGTAAGCCAAAAGGTGTGGTGCGTGACAATGGTGGTCATGCGGTCGCCATGAAATACTCGATGAGTACTATCTACGATATGCCACAAGATGGCGTGTTTTGGGCAGCTTCTGATGTCGGTTGGGTGGTCGGGCATTCCTATATTGTTTATGCACCATTGATTCATGGTTGTACGACCATTTTGTTTGAAGGTAAGCCAGTACGAACGCCAGATCCCGGCGCATTCTGGCGTGTATGTGAAGAGTACAACGTCGATGTGTTATTTTCTGCTCCAACGGCATTTAGAGCCATTAAGAAAGAAGATCCCGAAGGCGAGTTACTGACCAAGTATGACCTATCATCACTCAAGTCGATTTTCATGGCTGGCGAGCGTTTAGACCCGCCAACATTGGATTGGGTCGAGTCTCATACCAATAAACCAGTTATCGACCACTGGTGGCAAACCGAAACGGGTTGGGCTATTTCTGCCAATCCGACAGGGCTGGAATCTTTGCCAGTGAAAGCGGGTTCTTCCACTAAACCTGTTCCGGGTTACCAAGTGGAGATTCTCAATGAACTTGGTGAAGTTGCTCAGCCTAATCAACAAGGATTTGTGGCTCTTAAACGCCCGTTGCCACCCGGTTGTCTGCCAACGGTTTGGCGTAATCATGATCGATTTGAATCTGGCTATCTGAGCCAATTCCCGGGTTATTACGTTTCGGGTGATGGCGGTTATCTCGATGAAGATGGGTATCTATTTATCATGGGTCGTATTGATGATGTGATAAACGTAGCGGGCCATCGTCTTTCTACCGGTGAAATGGAAGAGATCGTGGGTGGTCATCCAGCCATTGCTGAATGTGCGGTTGTCGGTATTCACGATGACTTGAAGGGGCAGCTCCCACTCGGTTTAGTCGTGCTAAAAGATGGCGTGAAAGTCGATGGCACTGAACTGCAAGCTGAGCTAGTGGGTAAGGTTCGAAATGAGATTGGTGCGGTAGCCTGTTTTAAGCAAGCCTTGGTGGTCGAGAGGTTGCCTAAGACACGCTCAGGTAAGATTTTACGTAGAACCATCCGACAGATCGCAGAAGGTGAACAATATGTGGTGCCTTCGACGATTGATGACCCTACCAGTTTAACAGAAATTGCTGAAAAGCTCGGTAAATAGGCTTAGTTGTTTTGGTAATTTGATCGTCGGCTCGTATATTAATACATAAGCCAGCGTGATGGTTTACCTAAACTCTACTTTATTCATCCGCTTATCCATTGCGTTTACTATGACCTCATTATGATTCCCACATATTGAGGTCTTTTTATGCGAGCTTACTTTTTGTTGATTGCTTTACTGGTTAGTGGCGCTGCTAGTGCTAGTACTTCAAAGGATCAAGCGAGTAGAGCGTTGTTAGAGCCTTTGAGTCATCCTAAGGTATTTAAATGTGTATCCAAGACTGGCGTAGCTCTCTATCAAGCGGTTTTTGATATCGGTGTGGGATATGAAGCCGACCCTATTAACTCGAAGATGATCGTCAATTCAAGGAAAGGCCGCTACGAATATCAAATCTTAGGTGCGGTAAGGTCTGAAAGGGCCGGTGAAATTGTGGTGTTGACTCGCCATGTGGGAGATGGGATTAAAGTGGCTGCTATGATTGATAACGAAACTGGCAAGATACTGGGGATCGGTGATAAACACCACTACCGAGACTGCGGTGTAAGACCGCCACCTAGTGCGGCGGATATGCAGAACTTTTGGTCCAAGGACTAAGATCGATATCTGAAAGGCAAGAATTATAGAGAAAAGAGCGATTGAGGCGACCTTATTGGTCGCCTTTTCTGTTGGTGGGGATAAAGTGATCTTAAAGATATATATCATTAAGCAGTAGCTGAATAATACATAGTTGAACATGATGTATCGTCTAAACGTGGCTTTATTTATCCCATTAACGGTTCTGCTTAAGATAGCTTTACTCCAAATGAAGAACTAAGCGAGATTCCTATGAAATTCACTAAACCTTTTCTTTTAACGACACTGATTGTGACTCTTTCTGGTTGCGCATCACCAGCAATGGATAACGAAAATGAGAATGCTGCACGTAATCGTGGTGCTGTAGGTGGTGCTTTATTAGGAGCAACAGCAGGAGCTTTAACTGGAGATGCGAGTTTAGCGGTGAAGGGCGCTGCATTAGGTGGTGTGACCGGTGGCGTTGCGGGTTCAATGAAAGATACGGACGATGCAAGAAACGCACAACGAACCCAAGTTACGGCTGATGGTCTAGCGCAAGACAATCGCACCGATGCAGAAAAACGAGTTGCTGAAGTAGAGGCGGAAATTAAGCTTATTGAACTAGAACAACAGCTTGCAGATCTCAAAGAAGAGAAAGAAGATAACGGTGCATAAAGTTAAAGCTACAGCTTCGATATTCGTTTAATTCAAAATTATTCAAACAGAATGGCCACGTAATGTGGCCGTTTTTGTATCTAAAACACACACATTAAACAATGAATTAATTCAATAACTTGTATAGATACTCACGCCAAGTAAACTAGACTCAGTTTAGATATTAATTTGGTTTGAGAAGCGCAATAGTCATGAATGTCACCTTAAGGGCCGCAAAGCACGCGGATTTGGAACAACTTAACGAGTTAATGTTCGATCTCCATCATCACCACCACCTTGCTAGCCCAGAACACTTTAAAACGGCAGAAGAGATTGAGCAGGAAAAAAGCATTGCACGATACTTGGATGATCCTGAATGTTTGGTTTATGTGGCATTAAAGGGTGAGCTCATTGTTGGCTTTATCTCTGGGCATTTTTGTGAGCTTATCTCAACGGTGAGTAAACCAGTGCCGATGGGGAGTGTTGATGAGCTGTTTGTCTTGCCTGATTATCGAAAAGAATCAATTGCTGAAAAGCTGTTTAACAAAGTTGAAAGTACTTTTGATGATTATGGGGTTGAACAAGTCTTTGTAGAGGTTTGGGACTTTAATTCACCTGCCAAGGACTTCTATCAAAAAATGGGGTTCACACCTCACATTCAATGGATGAGGAAGGCTTTGCACAAAACGTAGACAGCGATTTTGTACGTGTTTGATTACACTAGAGCAGTCTTAAATTTCTTCTATTATTTTTTAGGTAAACTCGTTGGTTATTCGATATTTATTAGTTTTCATACTGTCTCTTTTGAGTACTACTTCCGCTTGGGCTAACAACACTTTGCCCGATCATATCGCGGGCGCTTTGTGTGTAGTACGTGCTGATAACCAAATCGTGTTGGTTGATGAGTTGATCACAGGTCAATTGTCTCTACCGGGAGGAACTGTTGTTTCGGGTGAGCCGCCAGCAGTCGCGGCGCAGCGTGAAACGTGGGAAGAGGCGGGCTTGTCGGTAACAGTCGGTGATGTGCTGGGGTATACCGACAGCGCCGTTGTGTTTGATTGTATCTCTGACTCTGAAGTGATCAGCTACAAGGCTCGAAATGAGTTAGGTGGCTTTGAGCTGCCGATTTGGTTTGCGCCTCATTACGGCGTGGAAGTCAGCAGAGCGATGTTACTTCCTCCTACTGAATTGCAAGATCACCAATACCGCTATCCAGAACAGTGGCCAGAGATTAACGAGCTGTTTTTCTCCGCAACAGATCAACCGGTAACGTATGTGACTGAGCTGGTGGGCGCGGCACCGAAAGTTCATCAAGTTGAATTAAGTTGGATTGTGTCGCTTCAAAACGCGTTCAATAAGATGCCAAGCGTGTTTGGGAATACTGTTCTTTTGACTGACTTGTTAGCGAAGCCATGGGTTTTTATCGTTATATTGCCACTAATTGCTTGGTACTTTGGCCGTAATTTCGCGTTGAAGTTTGGTTTCACTTTGATTTCGGTGACACTGCTAACTTTGATTGCGCATCAAGGTTTTGGTTTTCCACGCCCGCATGCTTACCTGCCAACACTGAAGCTGGTAATGAGTAGTGGCTATAGTTTTCCGAGTCTGTTGGCTGCCTTATGGGTGAGCTTAACCTTGTTAGTTTTTTGGAAACTAAAGTGTCTCTTGGAACAAAAATCTATATTGATTGTGCTTGCTGGCTTACTTTGGATCATGCTGTTTAAGTCTTATTCAGGCAGTGCGTTCATTAGTGATGTCTTAATGGGGGGCGTATTAGGTGCATTAACGACGTGGCACATAGTCAGATTAGATGCAAAACCTGATGTGGATATTAGTGCCTTATTGAGCTCTAAAGGTGTCTGGTGGGCATTATGCTTACTGTCGATTGTTCTCACGGTGATATGGCCACTGCCTACATTTTCATTCTGGGTGGCCATTTTGATGACGATTGCATGTCTAGTGACGTTAACAGACTCGAAACCTTTGGTCGGTCAGTTTTCATTCAAGATCGTGGTTGGAGTGATGGCGATGCTGTTAGCGGGAAATCTGCTGATTAGCTGGGCAGGAAGCTTTGTCTCTTTCAGTGGTATTGCTTCATTTATTATTGAAACGTTACGTTTCCCAATCTTGATTCTGTTTGGTGTGGTGGCATTTCGTCTGCCTTGGGCAAGAAAATAGTCGAACGATACTTGTTAAATAAAAGAAGGCTGTGCAGTGCGCAGCCTTTGTTATTTTTGCAACAAGCAAGAAGTCATTCTCACTAGAGCCTGGTGAGCGTTTATGAGTTGAAGATAAACTTCTCAATCGCGACCGCTACACCATGGTCGTCGTTGCTCGCAGTGATGTGATCCGACAATTTCTTGGTTTCTTCCATTGCGTTGTCCATTGCAATGCCAAGGCCTGCGTATTCAAGCATATGGTGATCGTTTTCAGCGTCACCCATGCAGATTACTTCTTCCGCTTTAATGCCTAAGTGTTTCGCTATTGCTTCAATACCGACACCCTTATTTGAATTTGGATTTAGGAACTCTAAGAAAAATGGTGCACTTTGCACGATAGTAAACTGAGACTTAAGCTCTTGTGGCAACTTGCCGATGATTTCAGTCAGCTTGCTTGGTTCAGCGACAATCATAGTTTTGATGATTTCGTGGTTATCTTCTAGCTGTGAAAAATCGAACTCAGTTATATCTAAGCCGTTAATACGCGCTTCAATACCAGTGTATTCATTGTTCTCAGGTGTGATTAAGCCGTAAACCTTACTGAAAGCATGAACATAACCACCAAGCTGTGCAGCGAGGGTAGCGATATCTTTTGCGGCTTTACCATTGCTGATCTCACTGTGAATGATCTCTTTTGTAGAAACGTTCTGAACCATCGAGCCGTTGTAGAAGAGTACGAAGTCATCTTCGCCGTTAATTGATAGCTCATCTAATTTGCTTTGCATGCCTTCTAAAGGGCGACCAGAAGCTAGAACCACTTTCACACCCGCAGCTCGTGCTTTGGCGATCGCGTCTTTGTTCTCTTGAGAAATCACTTTTTCACTATTGAGTAATGTGCCATCCATATCAAGAGCAATCAGTTTGTACATGTTGTTCCTTACTAAAAAATTAAAAGCTAACGAAATCTAATGGGCGAAAGGATAAGGGAACTTGAAACTTCAGGCTAGGGCTTTGATCAACTCATTTATCAGTACTCATTTGTTTGACCAAAAGGGGGAAGTGCTTTAAGGTCTGCGGTTGATTAATTTCATCCAATGATTGAGCTGAGGGAAAGTTGTACAAGATTAATGAAATGTTTGAAACCATTCAGGGTGAGGGCGTGTTTACTGGCGTTCCCGCTGTTTTTGTTCGTCTACAAGTTTGTCCAGTAGGCTGTTCTTGGTGTGATACCAAACAGACCTGGGACGCTTTACCAGAAGACGAGACTAGCCTTGGCGATATCATGGTTAAGACAGAGGATTCACCAACTTGGTCAGCAATCGATGCTCAAGGAATCGTGAATGAATATATCAAGCAAGGTTACACTGCGAAGCACATTGTGATTACAGGTGGTGAGCCGTGCATTTATGATCTTGTTCCTCTTACTGAAGCATTTGAGCAGCACGGTTGTCGCTGTCAGATTGAGACTAGCGGAACATCAGAAGTAAAAGCCACACATGACACTTGGGTTACGGTGTCACCTAAAGTGGCAATGAAAGCGAAACTGGAAATCTTAGATAGCGCCTTACAACGTGCTAATGAAATTAAGCATCCAGTAGGTACAAACAAAGACATCGAACAACTTGACGGTTTATTGGAGCGAGCTGCGGTTCCTAGCGACACTGTTATCGCTCTGCAGCCAATCAGCCAAAAAGACCGCGCAACTCAGCTTTGTATTGATATCTGCATTGAGCGCAATTGGCGCTTATCAATACAAACTCACAAATATTTGAGCATCGCATAGGTTGTATTTTTACTGGGTAAGATAAGTCGCTAGTAGAAGGTTCTCGTAAGGATTTAAGATGAAAAAAGCAGTGGTAGTATTCAGTGGGGGTCAAGACTCAACAACGTGTCTTGTTCAAGCATTAAAAGAGTATGATGAAGTTCATGCGATTACATTTGATTATGGTCAGCGTCATAGACTCGAGATTGAAGTCGCTGAGTCATTGTCGAAAGAGCTTGGTGTGAAAGCACACAAAGTAATGGATGTGACTTTATTGAATGAACTGGCTATTAGCTCTCTGACTCGCGACGATATTCCTGTGTCTCATGAGCTGCAAGAGAATGGACTACCAAACTCTTTTGTTCCTGGTCGTAATATTCTGTTTTTAACTTTGGCGGGTATTTACGCTTACCAAATCGGTGCTGAAACAGTGATTACAGGTGTGTGTGAAACAGACTTTTCTGGTTACCCTGACTGCCGCAATGATTTTGTGAAGGCGATGAACTCTGCGCTTGTGCAAGGTATGGATAAGCAGCTTGATATCAAAACACCGCTAATGTGGCTAAACAAGGCTGAGACATGGGCGCTAGCAGACCAGTACTCAGCACTTGAGCTTGTTAGAAACAAAACACTGACTTGTTACAACGGCATTGTTGGTGATGGCTGTGGCGATTGCCCGGCATGTGAACTGCGTAAAGTTGGCCTTAACGATTATCTAGGTGATCGCGAAAGCATTATGGCTGAATTGGTTCGCAAACAGACGGAGAATAAATAATCTCAGGCAAATCAATCGGTTCGTTATATGCATCAATAATACAGTTTCGACCGTTGCTTTTGGCTTGATAGAGCGCTTGGTCAAGCACAGAATACAAGTCATCAAAGTCACTTAATGCGTTTGAGGTTGCTAGATAAGCAAAGCTTGCGGTTACATTAAGTGGCTTTTTGCTTTCTGATAAGAAGACGGTGCTGGATATAGCGTAGTGCAACTCTTCAACGCGTTCTCGCACCTCTGCAGGTTTGGTATCGGTTAGCATGATGACGAACTCTTCGCCCCCTAAGCGACCAAACAATTCACCATTCACTAAGTGTTTTCTAATTTTCTCACTAATATGGATCAGGGCTCGATCACCAGTAGGGTGCCCATGCTCATCATTAATCTTCTTAAACTTATCTAGATCGAGCAGCACGAGCACATGCTGTTTGTCCGTCTCTTTACAGCGTTTTACTCTTTTGATTCTTCGAATTATCTCGGTTCGACCGTATGCTTTCGTCAAGCCATCAATTGCTGCTTTTGTGCGAACCGTTTTGTTGACCAATACCGTAAAGCTTGCAGCGCAAAGCAATAGAATAACAACGATGTTGTACATCCATCTTTGATGTTCCATTTTTTCAATTTGAACGCGGTCGAGTTTCGCCTGATGTGTCAGGAAAGAGCTTTCTAGTTCTTGTTCATATTTGGCGTGAGTCAGGTCAAGAGCTTCAAAGGCTAATCTGTTGTCAACGTCTCGTGATTCCATCTGTATTGATGAGTATCGCTGGTAGAAATAGAACGCTTGTTGGTAATCATTGAGCGCTTGATGTATATCCGAAAGCTGCAGAAGTGATTGAGCGATGTACTTGTGTCTTGTGACTTGCTCGGATACTTCTAAAGCTTGCTGAGCATAATTGAGCGCCTCTGTTGTCAGCTTTTGATCTTCGAACATATCGCTGATCGCCAAGTAAGCGTTAATACGAATGACGTTGTTACTTAATTCATTCGAAGCCGACAGAGCGTTGACTAAGTAACCTCTCGCCAAATCATAGTCTTTAATTTGAGTGTAGGCTTTTCCTAAGCCAAGACTTGTTAGTGCGATACCGTAGCTATGAGATGATGTAGTTAACAGTGTTTTTGCTTGCTGAAAGTGGTTAATTGCTAGGTCACTTTGCTTTTGGTTGAGGTAGAGATCCGCAAGGCTGTGATGTACTTGTGCTTTCATTAAATCAGAAGCATCAGCTCTGAGTATGAGTGCTTCTTTTAGGTACTCTGTCGACTTCTCATATTGCTTTAATTCCTTGAGCAAGTTTCCTACATCGTTATAGATCCCCGAAATATCGTGTCCTTGTGGGAATACGTTTATCAGCGATAGGTAGGTATCTAGAGCAGATTGATAGTCACTGCGGAAATGGTGATTGTTCGCGATGACTCGATAAGTCGCAAACTTTGGTAATACAGGGTCAGCGATGTTGTGTAAGTCCGACTTAAGTGCAGAGCAATAATAGTTCGCTTGATGGTATTTAGCTTGCTCATTAAGCGAACGGCACATCTGGTATTTTAATAGAGCTTTTCCAGTTAAATCACTGTGTGATTGCATTTTTGCCAATAGTGTAAGAAAGCCTTGTTGTGCTTCCTCATATTGGCCTTGGCCATCTTTAATTAGAGCAGAAATAAATGCTGTTTCTATCGTTTGGTAGTAGCTGTCGTTTGAAGCGATTCCGTAGAACGGCTGATCTCGGTGGCTCATGTATTGATACAGAAGAGACGCAAGGTAAAGCTTATCTCCGTAAACCGTTGACCCGATGTAGCGTGTTTGCAGCATGTTTAATGCGCGTTCAGGAGAGTGATTTAAAGTAGAGAGATAAAGTGCGTTCCAATCAGCATTTGGAGTAGGGCTTAAATTGGAGGTATAGACTGGTGAATGGTGGTCACGATCTGATGTTGATACTTGGCTATAAGAACAAAAGCTAATGAATAGTAGAAAGGTAACAAAAACGAAGTGATTCACAAGAGACGATCAATCAGATAAAGAACGATATTCTATTATTAGTTTGATGTTGCTTCAAATTTTGAATGGTGCGGCTACGAGGTTATGCGAGGTAGGTCTCTAATTTATTGATACTAATCAGAGGTATATCGGTCGCACGATTCGCGCGACCGATATCGGAAATTAGATGTATAATTTCGCTAGGTCAGAAGGCTCAAGTTCTTTGCCTTCTAATGTTGCATTCCAGTTAGTACCAACAAGAACGCCGTCTTCAGCAAGAGTCAGTAACCAATCTTCTACAAAGATATCTAGTGGAATTTCTAATACTTCGAAGTCAGCCCACTCTTCAACATTGTGAGTCTGAGCATCTTCTTTTGAAGACCAGAAAGGCATCACTTCGCTATTTTCGAATTCACTTGAGTCACATGCTAGCCAACCTTCTTCGTTGCGAAGGCCCCATACCAGTTTAGTTTCCTGTGTTTCAGAAACGAAAAGTTCTAGATTTGCTTGAGTATCAGCTGTTAGTTTGCTCATGGATTAATTCTCTATGTTGATAACGGGGCAAGATTAACATTATAGACGGTTTAGGTATATGCTATTCAAGGAATTATCACCATACTGAAACGCTAACTTAAGATAAGGTTTCAGTATGGTGGAAGAAGGGTAGATCCTACTTCTTTATTTTGGTGAAGATATGCCACTCTTCTTTGATATTGCCCTTAAACCCAACAACCGAAGCGACAACTTTTCGATGTAGTGCGTGATTGATTTCTGTGTCATCACTGCTGAATTCAGAGTCGCCATGACCTACTATATTAACTCTAGATGGCTGAATACCATTGCTTATCAGTGCACGCCTTACATGTAACGCGCGCTCTTTTGAGAGCTTTAAATTGTGTTCGGAATTGCCTACTTTGCTGGCATAACCTTGCAATTCAATGCTTGTACTCTCGTAGCGCTTCAAAAACGCAGCCATCTGGCGTATTTGGCTAAGGAAAACAGGGTTAATCTCCGTAGAGTTGTTAGCAAAGAGTATGTGGAGCTCTTTCTTTTCTGAAGATTCGAAATATGAACCACAACCGTCGTTATCTATCTCAGCACCAATTTGCGTATCAGGACACAGATCTCTAGCATTGATTACTCCATCATTATCATCATCTTCGAGATCATAAATTTGTGTGATCTCAGGAAGAGCTCGATATTCAAATTCTTCATCGCTTGTTTCAGCTAAAACATTGGCAGAGACAACCATGATACAAAGCGGAAATACAGTCTTTATCAGCTTCATTAGTATTCTACCTTTTCATTCCATTCTTGAGGGGTTTCAACGCGTAGTCCGGTCAACAGGTTTCCTGTTGCGTTCATCACTCTGTATTTTGCGTATTGTTCGTCGTACTTGGCATCCAAATACCCTTTACGGGCTTCAAATAGTTCATTCTCGGTATTAAGTAAATCGAGAAGGGTACGTTTGCCGATACGGTACTGTTTCTCATACGAGATCACGGTGTCTGATGCTGAATCTACATGGTCTGATAAGAATTCTTTTTGTTGGACGGTCAGATCGAGAGCGCTCCACGAAAGACGCAGACTTTCCTCTACATTACGATAGGTGCTCTCACGTAGGTCTTTTGCTTTATTGAGTTGATAAGCGGCACTTTCAGCACGATCTTGATCCGCTCCGCCGTTGTAAAGGTTATACCTTAAACGAACCATGGCAGAAAACTCATCACTACTTCCTTCGGTACCGCCGGCATCATCACGCCAGGTTTGTGCTGCTTCAAAAGAAACCGTCGGGTAGTTAGTACTCTTGGATTGCTTGTATTGAAACTTGGCTGAGTCTACATCGGCTTGTGCAATCTTGATTACTGGGTGTTGGTTAAAGGCTTTTGCCAATGCGCCATCAACGGTATAAGGGATAGCCCCTGCATCTGCTCGAGGGAAGGTTAGCCCTAGCGGAGATTGACCGACAAGCCTTTTGAACTGAGTGTGAGTGTCAAAAAGGTTGTTTTGCGCTGCAAGCAAATTACCGTGTGCTTTAGCGATACGTGCCTCTACCTGTGACATATCTGCCGTTGATCCAATGCCTGATTCAACACGTTTGCGGATATCACTGTATATTTTTTTGTGTGTCGCGAGGTTGTTTTCAGAGAGTGACAGTACTTCATAGGCTTTCACTGCATCAAGATAGACCTTAGTGACTTCTAAAGCGATGTCCTGTGCATTTGATAGCAGTTGATAACGTACAGATTCTGCATCAGCTGCGGTACGATCGATATCATTTGAGGTATTGGAACCATCCCAGATAAGTTGAGTAAGGGTAATAGTCGCTTCTTTTCGAGTTAGATCTGTTGTGCTTGAGTTAGTCGCTAGGTCGGTGTGTTCATAACCGATCCCTCCATCCAGGTCTATACTCGGACGGTAAGCACCACCAGAAGCATCATTAATATATCGCTTACTGACATATTCATTATAAGCACTTTTGATTTCAGGGTTACTTTCTAAAGTAAACGCAACGGCTTGCTCTAGGGTTTGTGCTGTCGCCGGTAAGCTAATACTTATTGCTAACCCTAATGTTGTTATTTGAAGCCTGTTCAATGTAAATCTCCCTAAAATTGGCGTACACCTAAGTCTTGAATTCATGCCGTTATATACAAAATTTAGATGAAGCGCCAAAAAAACCACGATCGCTAAGCTGGCGTTCGTAAATGGTTGTAAAAATGTTAACCGATTGGCGTGCGTTTTATGGTGTTCTTGTACACGTTAATCTCAAGTTTTATTGCTGATTATTTTCCGTAAACACAATAACTTATATTGCCATTGTGAGCACTAAGATTGTTGTGTGATGTGATCACTGTCATTAGCTTGTCACTCTAGTTGTTAAATACTCGATTCATAACTAGGAATTATATGACTTTAGGTGTTATATTTTAACTAATATTATAAATATAATGTCACTATTTTGACGTTAATGACAAAAAAGCTTTTTTAGGGGTTTATATGGACATGACAACATTGAATTTGGGTGGTGCATTAGCACTTGGCCAGCGCATTGTTATCTCGGTAGATGGTACGATTAAAGTCTTAGAAGAAGGACAACCACTACAAGCAGGGGATGTTATTCTTGAATCCCAGAATGGAACCAATGAACCTCAGGTATCTACAAAACGCTTCTCATCCGAGGAAGGCGAAATTGAACTCGATCAAGATATTGCGAATATCTTTGCTGCATTGGAAGAAGGTCAAGATCCGACTGAGCTAGGTGAGGAGTTTGCAACGGCAGCTGGTCAAAACGGTTCAAGTTTGGCTGCTAGCGGGACTATTGAACGTGATGGTGAAGAAACCATTCCTGCTACAGAGTTCGTTACTACAGGTTTTGAATCATTAGGCTTATCTCAAACCCAAAGTTTAAGCTTACTTGATGCTTACCGTTCGCTCATTGAACCTACCGTAGCTCAAACAAACACTAACCCGCTGTTTGTTGATTCAAATAATGACGCTATTGGTGACACAGTATCATTTACGACAGATGAAGATACGCCAGTAAGTGGCACTTTGTCGGCTTCAGATGAAGATGGTGATTCTCTGTCATTCAGTATATCGACAGAACCTTCAAATGGTACTGTCGTTATCGATGAAAATGGTGATTGGACTTATACCCCCAACGAAAACTACAACGGTAATGACAGCTTTACAGTTGTTGTATCAGACGGCCAAGGTGGATCTGACACAATTACGGTTAACGTTGACGTAACCCCAGTAAATGATGTTCCCATCGGCAGTGACGTTTCAGTAACCACCGACGAAGACACTCCTGTGAGCGGTTCCCTCAATGCAACAGACACAGATAATGATCAGTTAACGTTCAGTAAAGGTACAGAACCATCTAATGGCTCTGTAGTCGTCGATGAAAATGGTAACTGGACATACACGCCAGATGAAAACTACAACGGCAGCGATAGCTTTACTGTGATTGTTAGCGACGGGCAGGGTGGGACGGATACTATTACTGTTGATGTTGTGGTGACGGACGTGAATGACGCGCCGGAAATCACCGTGACAGCGAACGACTTCACAGAAGACGCTGGCGCAGCAGTGGGCGATGTAGCGGGCACGTA